>NZ_JBEHFV010000085.1:0-532 GCF_040225855.1 Corynebacterium sp. KPL2850 | reverse complement strand
CGCCCCGTCAAGGTTGCCTCGGACCCCGTGGGCCATTGTGAGAGCTTCTTCGACCAACTCCGTGCGCATGTGGTCGGCGATCGCGAAACCGGTCAACTGCCGCGAATAGCAGTCGATGACGGTGGCCAGGTACATATTCGACCCGTCCGCGATCGGCAGGTACGTGATATCGCCGACGTAGATGGTGTTCGGTTTCTCCGCGGTGAACCGGCGTTTCAGCAGGTCGGGCAACTTCGGAGCCCGTTTCGCAGACACGGTGGTCTTCACCCGGCGTTTTTTGGTGTAGCCGAACAGGCCCATCTGGCGCATCAACCTGGCGGTGCGCTTGTGATTGAAAAGGTCGTCGTTGGCTGGATCGGAATTGATGGCCGCCGTCACGCGTTTCGCCCCGTAACAACCGTTCTCGGCCGTGAACACGGCCTTGATCCTCGCTCCCAGCACCGCGTCGTCAAGGACGCGTCGCCGGCGGGCAGGAGCAGCTGATTTCCATTTGTAATACGAGGACCGGTTGATCTTCAAAACCTCACATAAC
>NZ_JBEHFV010000084.1:0-550 GCF_040225855.1 Corynebacterium sp. KPL2850 | reverse complement strand
GAGGGCTTAAAGCAGTAAGCCGCCTGTGGCCTGACACCGCCGTGCAGCGATGCATTGTCCACGTCAAACGCAACATTCAACGCGGCACCGGCCTTCACCCCACCTCCCCGATGGGTAAAGCACTGCGACGGCTTTCATTTGAGCTACTGGCAGTAAGCACTCTAGATGAAGCCGCTGAATGGACAGGCAAGCTACACCAGTTCGGCACCGTATTTAGAACTCAACTCAAAGCCCGTACCTACGTCAAAGACGTCCCCTTTGAGCAAATCCCGAAATCTAAACGCGGCAACAAAAAATGGTGGTACACCCACCATATCCACCGGGGTATTTACCTGGAGCTGAAGAAAATGAGCAGGAATGGTCACCTATTTTCCTATCTCATTCAAGCAGAACAAGGCCAGCGTCTAGAGCGCACGACAAACAGTTTGGAAGGTGGCGTGAACTCGCAAATCAAGAAACTGATGCACGACCACCGAGGACTGCGTGACGAGCAACAACGCCTCGCCTGCGACTGGTGGCTGTACCTACACACGCAACTGCCTGACGACCC
>NZ_JBEHFV010000083.1:0-555 GCF_040225855.1 Corynebacterium sp. KPL2850 | reverse complement strand
ACTTTTCGATGAGGCTGAGCACGTCGAGCGGGTGCGTCGTCGAGCGCGCCGTGCGTTGCTTGGCGCTAAAGGCACAGCGGCCAAAATAGACATCGCAAAGATGCACCACCTCGCGCGCGGCGATGTCGCTGGCGCCGCGCTGCACCAAGTCGCGCTCGCTTAAGCCCCGGGCGGCGGCGATGATATCCATACCTTGGCCCAGCGCGGTTAAATAACGGTCGAGTGCGTTCATGCCGCCTAGTACAACGCACAATCCGGCGCAACGGCGACCGCACGCACGAAGGCCTGTGGATTACGCTGCGAACCTTACCGCCACGGCGCTATTTCGCGGCGGGGTCAACAAAGTTATCCACAGATTTTAGTATTTAGCGTCGTGGCCTTCGCCCACGGTTTCGTACAGCCGCCGCATGATGGGATACGCAATGATGATGCCGACAGAACCCCAGGCGATGCCCTCCAGGCTCACCCCTCCCACGGTCAGGGTCAGGTTGCCGATGCCCGCGATCAAGGCCACCGCGGCCGCCGTCAGGTTCACCGGGTTATTGAAGTTGACCT
>NZ_JBEHFV010000082.1:0-586 GCF_040225855.1 Corynebacterium sp. KPL2850 | reverse complement strand
TAAGCCTGTACACGCTGATGGTACTGCAACCGGGAGGTTGTGGGAGAGTAAGTCACCGCCGACACCAAACAACAAAAAGATAATTACATATTGTTTCTGGTAGTCCCCGAAAGACCACCACCCCACGGTTATGTGGGTGGTTGGTGCTTTTGGGGATTACTAGTCGTTTTACCCCCGCTCGTGTCTGCGATATGTACTCTGTCGAGCAGGGGTTATGTGTGGTGGGGTGTGTGGGTTTTACCCCTGGTGTCTTTGCGGGTGGGTAGTCTCTAGCCTTGTTAGACGAAAACATATTCGACACATTGAAGGGTGTAGTACACCCCGGGGGGATTCGACCACAATGAGTACACCACCACCCACCACCACAGACCACGAGCCAGTAGACTACGACACCAATACTGATCCTGATACCGACACTGATGCTGAGGCAGGAGAACCGGTAGTCTTTTATGCCACCAACACTCCAGACAATCCTATTGCTGCAGCTGGAGTACAAGCCCGGAAGAACTCCTGGGGCCCGAACCCCGGAAAGTGGACACGGGGATTTAATCAAGATGCGATAGTAAGTGTAGCTGATCCGGCGGCT
>NZ_JBEHFV010000081.1:0-614 GCF_040225855.1 Corynebacterium sp. KPL2850 | reverse complement strand
TCGTGGTCCGTTTCGTGGAAGACCGCATCGTGGCGGAAAATATGTCGATGCACCCTGCGTGCCAGGCAGTAGCTCCAAAGTTGGGAGTTTCATGGCACACGGCGCGTCAATGGACTTAAGCCTGCCCGCCGTGGAGGAAACACCCCAGAACCAGTGCCCGAAGATGCGGCCGCCGAAAACGCGAGGCCACGCCGTGAAAATCAAGTGCTTCGAGATACCAACGAGTTGCTGAAGGCCGCGTCAGCGGGCCTGACCCCCGGAAAGTGGACACGTCGTGGTTAGGCCCATAATAGAAATCAAGGCAAATGCCAAGGAACAAAACTCGGGGCACTTCAACCCTGGTGTCTAAGGACCGGTGACGGTAGCCATTGCGGGTATTAGTCCGTTGTGGAGATACCGTGGCGTAATCAGCGCCGCAGACCGTGTCAGCTTGGGCTGAAAGTATCTGGTTAATGAAGTCTGTAAGCATCTGGCGCATCAAGTCTGGAAAGGCTTGGGTCAGCAATTCTTCCAGATACGCAGTGGGATCGATATGATGGGGTTAGCGGCCATCGCGGTTACATTCCTTTCGAGGATAAGTAGAAGTTGATTCGAAAGGTACCCGTGATGGTCGC
>NZ_JBEHFV010000080.1:0-624 GCF_040225855.1 Corynebacterium sp. KPL2850 | reverse complement strand
ACTCACAATGAACATCCTCTCCTACGGACACAAGATCCGTACTAATAGGGTGTCCACTAAACGAGGGTAACCTCAACTCGGTTGGGATAGCGTTGTCGTAGAAGGCCGGTCGGCCTGTTTCTTGGTCGGCTTTGTTGTGGTTTTCTTCGGCAAGATCGTTGACTTTGGCGAGTTGATCTTGGCCATAATTGCACTGCCTGGCGATATTTAGCGGATCGTCAGGCAGTTGCTTTTTGGTGTGGAGGTACCACTCGAGCATTTTTCGTTGGCGTTCCCCTGACCTGCCTCGGTGCGCATCGGCGATGCGTTTGAGCTGGGCGTTTATGCCGCCTTCAAGACTGTTTGTCGTTGAAGCCCAGCGCTTAGGATCAGCCACATTCGGTGGTGGCTTAAGGTAAGTAAACAACCAATTGTTGCGCGATAGGTGCAGCAGTGAGTTGTAGGCTTTGCGTATTCGCAGATGAGTCCATTCCCACTGTGAGGTTACCCTCGTTTAGTGGACACCCGATTAGTGCGGATTTTGTGTCCGTAAGAGAGGATGTTCATTGTGAGTCAACAACGCCAGAAATTCACGCCGGAGTACCGGCGTGAAGCCGCGAACCTGGTAATCGAGTCAGAACGCCC
>NZ_JBEHFV010000079.1:0-647 GCF_040225855.1 Corynebacterium sp. KPL2850 | reverse complement strand
ATCGTTTAGATTGAATCGTTGTCACGGGCACAAAAGCACGCGGTGAAATCCCTTCAATTCCCATCAGGCGCATCCGCTTAGCCACAGTCTTGCGATTCAAGGTGATCTGGTAGCGCTCACCTAGCTCTGCGGTGATTCGCGGGGCACCATAGACCTCGTTGGAGTCTTTTCAGATCTGATGAATCTTGCGATCAACATCATCGTAAAAAGATGTCCGATCATCTTTTCCGGATAAGCGTTGCTGCTGTATATGGGCCCATGTGTAGTATCCAGACCGAGACACCTTCAACAAGCGTGCCATACGCTTGATGCTGTAGTTAGCCTTGCTCTGGCTGCATTAATTCGAACTTTTCTGATCGCGTTGCCTTAAAGCGAAGAAGGCTGTCGCTTTTGACAAAAACTCATTATCCATCTTGGCTTCTGCCAGCTCACGACGCAGACGAGCATTCTCAGCACGAAGATCAGCCTCGCTTAGCCCATCAGAGGATCCTTAGGCGTTGACGCTCATTTTTCACCCACCGACCTAAAAGGCCAGGTGCGACACCAATTTCTTTCGCTACATGAGCAATCGGGCGTTCTGACTCGATTACCAGGTTCGCGGCTTCACGCCGGTACTCCGGCGTGAATTTCTGGCGTTGTTGACTCAC
>NZ_JBEHFV010000078.1:0-654 GCF_040225855.1 Corynebacterium sp. KPL2850 | reverse complement strand
GAGCTGAACAAAGCATCAGCAGAGCTCGGCATCAACCGAGCCTCGCTGCATTCATGGGTCAAGAAGTACGGCACCGGCAAACGTGCCCGCATAAAAGCAGTGCACGATCAAGCCCAAGCGGCGAATGATTCTGCGCGAATCCGCCAGCTGGAAAAAGAAGTCTCTAAGCTGCGCGAAGAACGCGATATCCTGCGTAAGGCTGCGAAATATTTTGCCGAAGAGACTCACTGGTGATCCGCTTCCAGTTTGTCGATGACCACCGAACCGAGTACTCGGTTAAGCGGATGTGCCACGTGTTAAAGCTCAATCGCTCCTCGTTTTACAAATGGGTCAAAACCCGCGAAAAACGCAGGTTAAAGATGTATTCCGATGGTCTTATTGGTGCAAGAATCAAGACCATCTTTGATGATGAGCATGGTCTTTATGGGGCTAAACGCATCGCCGCAAGCCTTAAGGAAGACCCGGTGTATACCCCGGTCAATCACAAGAAAGTTGCACGCATCATGAAAGCCATGGGACTTCAAGGCTTTACTAAACGGCGTCGATGCATCACTACCAGGCGTAAGCCTGGTCACCGCGTCATGCCAGATCTAGTAGGCCGCAAGTTCACAGCTAAAGAGCCAAACCGCGTTTATGTCGGCGACATTACCTACC
>NZ_JBEHFV010000077.1:0-693 GCF_040225855.1 Corynebacterium sp. KPL2850 | reverse complement strand
ATAAAGACGTCTTTGACCCCACGGTTAGAAAGATTGGCACATACCTGCGCCCAAAATGAAGCGCCTTCTTCTTTGGCGATCCATAGGCCCAAAATGTGCTTAATCCCGTCGAGGTCCACCCCGATTGCCATGTACGCGGATTTGTTGACCACTCGGCCGCCGTCGCGGACTTTAATGCGCAGCGCATCGAGAAACACTACGGGGTAGAATTCGTCTAACTGGCGGTTTTGCCAGACCATGACCTCATCGCCGACGGCATCAGTTACTGCAGAGATTGTTTCATGAGAGATATCGACACGCATCGCAGTAGCCATATGATGCTGGATATCCCGAATGGTCATCCCACCGGCATACAAGCTGACGATCATGTCATCAACGTCGGTCAATCTCCTCGAGCCTTTAGGGACCATAGTCGGCAAGAATGTTCCAGCCCGATCCCTAGGCACATCAACCGTAACCGGCCCGTAGTTAGAATCCACGGTCTTTGGATACGACCCGTTGCGGTGATTGTTTGTCCCAGCAGCAGCTTTAGCACTCCTGTCGCCAGATTCGTAGCCAAGGTGGGCATCCATCTCAGCATTCAAACCCCTAGTGATCGAGGCTTGCACCATGCCCAGAACCAGGTCGTTGGCATCCGTGGTGGACGTGCCTAGGTCATCAATCAGTTTCGCGATGTCAGGGTTAGCAAGCAGC
>NZ_JBEHFV010000076.1:0-741 GCF_040225855.1 Corynebacterium sp. KPL2850 | reverse complement strand
GCCAATCTTTCTAACCGTGGGGTCAAAGACGTCTTTATCGTCTGCTGTGACGGGCTGAAAGGCCTACCAGAGGCAGTAGAGGCAACGTGGCCGAACTCTATGGTGCAAACCTGTATCGTGCACCTGATTCGCGCAGCTAACCGATGGGTAGCCTACGGGGATCGCCGGGGCGTATCGGCCGCGTTGAAAAAGATTTACACCGCTGCAGACGAATCCACAGCACAGGCTGCTTTAGACGAATTTGAAGCCTCTGAATTAGGAGAAAAGTATCCCCGCTCAGTCAAGGTCTGGCGGGATGCTTGGGCGCGTTTCGTACCGTTTCTGCAGTTCCCACCAGCAGCGAGGAAGGTAATCTATACGACGAATTCGATTGAATCATTCAACAATGAACTGCGTAAAGCTACCCGCAACAGGGTGCAGTTCACCAACGATGAATCAGCGCTGAAAACGCTGTGGTTGATGATCTGCAATATTGAAGACAAACGCGCTGCCAAGAGGGCGAAGCAGGGCAAACGCGTCTCAGCGACAGCCGGAAGACTCATGGAAGGAGCCCGAGTTTCCGGCTGGAAACAAGCCATCAACCAAATGGCCGTGGCCTTTCCCGACCGCTTCGACAAGTACCTATAAACCTAACCCCACACACAAACAACTTGACACGCTCCCTCGTGGGGTTGCCCGCAAATCGTGGACACGTAGTTAAGCTGCTTAGGGGTTAAGCAGCGGCCTTCTTATTACCATTTT
>NZ_JBEHFV010000075.1:0-884 GCF_040225855.1 Corynebacterium sp. KPL2850 | reverse complement strand
GCCACGGCCATCTGGTTGATGGCTTGTTTCCAGCCAGAAACTCGGGCTCCTTCCATGAGTCTGCCGGCTGTTCTTGAGACTCGTTTGCCCTGCTTGGCTCTCTTTACAGCTCGTTTGTCTTCAATATTGCAGATCATCAACCACAGCGTCTTGAGCGCGGATTCATCGTTGGTGAACTGCACCCTGTTGCGAGTAGCTTTACGCAATTGGTTGTTAAACGACTCAATGGAATTCGTCGTATAGATGACCTTCCTGGCTGCTGGTGGGAACTGCAGAAACGGTACGAAACGCGCCCACGCATCACGCCAGACCTTGACTGAGCGGGGATATTTCTCACCCAGCTCGGAGGCTTCAAATTCGTCTAAAGCAACCTGTGCTGTGGGCTCGTCCGTGGCAGTGTAAATCTTTTTCAACGCGGCTGATACGCCCCGGCGATCCCCGTAGGCTACCCACCGGTTAGCGGCGCGAATCAGGTGCACGATACAGGTTTGCACCATAGAGTTCGGCCAGGTTGCCTCAACTGCCTCTGGCAGGCCTTTCAGCCCGTCACAGCAGACGATAAAGACGTCCTTGACCCCACGGTTAGAAAAGTTGGCGCATACCTGCGCCCAGAATGAAGCGCCTTCTTCCTTGGCAATCCACAATCCTAAAATGTGCTTAATACCGTCGAGATCCACGCCGATTGCCATGTACGCGGACTTGTTAACAACCCGGCCGTCGTCGCGGACTTTAATACGTAGTGCATCCAGGAAAATGACTGGGTAGAACTCGTCTAACTGGCGGTTTTGCCACACCATGACCTCATCGAGGACGGCATCAGTTACTGCAGAGATTGTTTCGTGGGAAATGTCTACCCGCATCGCAGTAGCCATATGGTGCTGGAT
>NZ_JBEHFV010000074.1:0-936 GCF_040225855.1 Corynebacterium sp. KPL2850 | reverse complement strand
TCGCCATAGTAGTCATTCTGGTTCATCTCCTTATGCGGGTTAGGTTCCCACACACAAACCATTAGACACTCTCGCAGAAGTAGATGGGAATACTAGTGGCCATGGTAAAGGCTTAATGGCCAGCCATTTCACTTCCTTGGTCGGGTTGGTCACGCCTTATTAAGTTTTAAAAACATAAGGAATGTCGAAGCTATCATAAGCCCAAGAGCGAATGCATAGTTTGAACCATTCATTAATCCACCAAAAATGGATAGTGCAAACCCGACGATAAATACCCCAGATTCCGATCTTGGGCAAAAATCTCTACGTATAGAGGCGTTGTACAGGGTCATGTATATTACCGCCATAGCAAGAGGAAAAGCCCTTAATTCTCCCCAGAAAAATCCCGCTAGAGAAGTGGATACAAGAATGATTAAAGGAAGTAAAACAGATTTCGATATACGACTAAACAAAGCTAATCACATTTCTCACGGGGGAGCCTTCGTCCATCCATTGGTTATAAATAGCTCAGGTCATCACGGTGATCGGCATAGACCCAATTTCTCTTAGTGGTCAGTCTATTCTATCACTTATTTGGGTCATCACTGCATACGGGCTCAATTTCCACTGACTTTCCCAAGAACCCGTAAACAGTTAGCTAAATTTATTATGCATAGTTTTTCTTTGTTAAAAGGAATGAATCAGGAAGGTAGGTAGATACCCGGCATATTCCATTGAACTATGTTTAACATGCTGAATGCAGCAGTCCAGGTTAGCTTTCAACCTATTCGGGCAGAGATTAAAGGCTTGGTGCGTAAAAACCACTTTAAAACGCAAAATGAGCCCGGCCCGAGCTAGTAATCGACCATGCTCGGGGCTGATGGGGTTGCCCGCAAATCGTGGACACGTAGTTAAGCTGCTTAGGGGTTAAGCAGCGGCCTTCTTATTACCATTTTG
>NZ_JBEHFV010000073.1:0-1025 GCF_040225855.1 Corynebacterium sp. KPL2850 | reverse complement strand
AAGCCGCCGGATCAGCTACACTTACTATCGCATCTTGATTAAATCCCCGTGTCCACTTTCCGGGGTTCGGGCCCGGTAACGGCTCGGCTGGCGGGTAAGCAGCTTCGGGCGGCGGTGGTTGTTATTCGACCGTTAGCGCGTTTTGTGCTGGCTGCATTGTTTTTGATGTTTACTACGGTGAGGGCCTTGTTGCCGGTGGCCGGGTCTGGGGTGGCGGCGTTTGTGACGGCGCTTGTTGCTATTCCGGCGTCGATTATTTTTTATGTGGCTTCTGTGGCGTGGGTTGCGTCGAATGTAGCGGCGTTTCCGTTGCTGAAGAAAGCTGTCGCGCCTGTCATCCTGGCGTTGGCAGCTGTGGTTGCTGTATCGCTTCTGACGATGGCAGTGGCGACGCTTTTGCTTCTTCCCGTTTTGGCGCCGCCGGTGATTGCTGTCGGCGTGGGGATTGCTGCGGCGTTCGCCACTGTTGGTGTGATGCTGGTGTGCTTTGTTGGCAACCAGCTGGCCTTGCTGGTTACAGGCCTGTTTGGTGCGGGGCAGTTACTTTTACGCGTGGTTACTGCCGGCGTGATGTTTATCGGCGTTGTGTTTATGGCTACCGGTGTTTTTGCCGCCATCGGGCCATGGATTGTCCGGCTGGTTTTACGTGGTGTGGAAACCGTACGTGCCGCAATTTCTGTCGGGTTTATTCCCCTATTCGCAGCACCTACTCGAGTCTTGTACCCACTTCGCAAGGTGGGGACGACTGTTATCGATGCGGTTACCGCTGTAGTGCTTCCGATAGCGTTGCTGACTCTGCCAACGTTGTTCTTGCCGTATAGAGGAGTTCTCTACAGGCTTGCTATCCCGTTGACGGCTTTTATATTCCTGTTGAAGTGGAATTTTTACAGCATCAGCGTACAAGTTGTTGCTTGGACATTAGTCTTGCTACTTGCCGTAATTTCGGGAGTGGGCCCGAACCCCGGAAAGTGGACACGGGGATTTAATCAAGATGCGATAGTAAGTGTAGCTGATCCGGCGGCTTC
>NZ_JBEHFV010000072.1:0-1315 GCF_040225855.1 Corynebacterium sp. KPL2850 | reverse complement strand
GGTCTTGCGTGGCATGGTGGAAAGGTACCTCACTTCCCCAGCGAGATGCTGGTTTCAAGGTGTCCACCATCTGGGGGGGTCAGGTCCGGCAAACCCCTGTGGATAGCCAGCCCGGTATCGGTAAATATGCGCAAGCTGTTTTAGGCAAAAAGAAAGCGCCCCAGAGGGCGCTATTTCTCTGTGTTTGGTTTAGTCGAGTTCGGGGCGCGGTGGCTTCTGCTGAACTGATGGGGAGGTTTTAGTGACTGTAACACCGTCGGTGCTGGCTTCAATTCCTGCAGCGGGCCACACCATCGTTAATTCAACAATGGCTTTTTAATCTCAGCGCGGAAGTGTGCCCAGTCTTGGCCTGTTCGTAGAATCTTGGTGGCGAAGTTTGCGGCGATCAAGTCCCAGGTGAAAGTGTAGGCGTCGCGGTTGTTTTTCGCCAGCCAGTACTGCTTTACCGTGAGCCAGAGATAAAGGTCCATTGCTCGTGGTTTGTTGAGCTCGCGCAGTACATTGAGGTCGATGGGAATGGGTGCTTCGGCAATGTGCTTGAAGAACTGGGGAGTGAGGACAAGTTCTGATTCCATGAAGCTGCCCGGGTTAGGATCGCGTGGGTCGAACCAGAGATTCCAGTCTTCGAGACTTTGGGTGTTGCGACCCCGTGCGTGAACCCCGTCGCCGCTTTGGACAGTGATGAAAGAGCCAGCGATGCGTAGGAGTTGTTCGCGGATATTTCTTAGGTTTCCGGTTGCTCCTCCGGTGCCGCGTCCGGTGACGCCGATTGCTTGAAGGAAGTGGCTCATTGAATGGTCTAGCGGGATGCGTAGGGCTTCTTCATGGGTGCTTTTGCCTTCTTTGAGGCGTCTAGCATTAGCTACGGCGCGGGTGATGATGTAGGCCATGATGAGCTGCGGGTACTTGCCGTAGGGGACTCCGCGTTGGGAAAGAATGGTGATTGTTCCCTGTGGGGTTTAGACGGTGCGGTTGTTTCCCTCGGTTTTGCGGTAAGGGAAGAGCGCTTGGACGAAGAGTTTGGAGGTGTAGCCGACGTCTTGGGTTTGGAGGAGTTCTTGTGTGGCGTCGTATTCTTGCCGGCGGGCTAGTTCTTTGACCGCTTCGAGCTTGGCGCGTGGGGTTGCCCGCAAATCGTGGACACGTAGTAGAGCTACCTCGTGGTTAGGCAGCTATTTTTTCTTCGTTTTTGGTTTGGGTGATGTGGTTCTCGAAATCGACGGGGCTGACCATCCCGAGTGAGGTTACCCTCGTTTAGTGGACACCCTATTAGTACGGATCTTGTGTCCGTAGGAGAGGATGTTCATTGTGAGTT
>NZ_JBEHFV010000071.1:0-1422 GCF_040225855.1 Corynebacterium sp. KPL2850 | reverse complement strand
GTCTCGCCATAGTAGTCATTCTGGTTCATCTCCTTATGCGGGTTAGGTTCCCACACACAAACCATTAGACACTCTCGACTGCGCGGCAGCACTGGAGACCGACGCCGATTCGGAATCATTCGCAGCCTGATTCGTGTCACCACTACCCGGGTTCGAGCAGGCCACCAACAATAGACACGCTGCCACGATAGGGACAGTCAAGTAGGAAATGCGCATCATCACATGCTAGCGAAAAAGGGCCCACACAAGATAGCCCCTCGAAAAATCGGGCCGCGACGACTCCAAACGCGTCTCGGTACGCCTTTTGTTAGCACATTGTGGGGAAGACACCACGATCCAATCTCCAATATGAGCAACGAAAGTATAAATCCTTTAGCAGGAGATATCCTCGTCAAACATCTTCTGATCCACCTTAATGGCAACGGCGGCTCCAGCACCCATTGCCTGCGGAATTTGATCTGGAGAACTGATGACATTTCCTGCAGCCCAAATGCCCTCCAGCGACGTCATCCCAGAGTCCGCTTTAACCCAACCATTTTCTACAGCGCATCCAGCTTCCCTTATAATCGAGTCATTGGGAACAAATTCTGGTCCCGTGAAGCAAGCCTCGTATTCCTTCTTTTCCTTCCCAACATCAAGTACGACGCCGCCATCAAGTCGCTCAGATTCTGTAACCCCTTGCACCAAATTAGGTTCAATTGTGATTCCTAGCGATTCCATCAGACGTTTTTCTTCCGGGGAAAGCGCCAGCCCATGTGGATAGAAAGTCACTCGATCCGTCCACTTAGTGAGCAACTTCGTTATACGGAAAGTAAATGGAGGGTTTTTCCCACCAATAACGACCAAGTTCTTATTTTTAACTTCATAACCATGGCAATAAGGGCAGTGAAAGACTCGGTTGCCCCATAACTGTTCAAGCCCTGGGATGTCCGGCAATTTGTCAGTGATACCCGTAGCTACGATTACATGGCGCGAGTAGACCGCCTCGCCGCTTTCCAATTCGGTTTTCCACCCACGAGTGTCGCCATCAGCAAGAGCGAGCAACTTCGCCGTTTGAGGAATAACCTCTCCGCCGAACGATTGGAATTCATGGCGGCCGCTTTCCAGCATTTGAATAGGTGAGGCTGAATCAAATCCCAAAATCCCGTGGGAATGCTCGCTAAACCTATTCCGTGGCTGATGTGAGTCTACTAAGGCGACAGACCGATTCGCTCGAGCCAAGGTAATAGCCGCAGAAGTGCCCGCGAATCCGCCACCGATAACTACTACGTCCACTCTCATGGAAATCTTTCCTCACCCCACTGCTGAGTCATCAATAGTCGCAATTTCCTTACCCTACTTTAAGTCGGGCCCGAACCCCGGAAAGTGGACACGGGGATTTAATCAAGATGCGATAGTAAGTGTAGCTGATCCGGCGGCTTC
>NZ_JBEHFV010000070.1:0-1528 GCF_040225855.1 Corynebacterium sp. KPL2850 | reverse complement strand
GAAGCCGCCGGATCAGCTACACTTACTATCGCATCTTGATTAAATCCCCGTGTCCACTTTCCGGGGTTCGGGCCCCGACCCCATCTGATGTGTATATCTTCAATGTCCAGCAGCTCTATCCGCCTAAAGAGGGGGGGGTAAGAACGTAGCAACCGGGGTCGAAGATGCACGCCGAAAGACTTGGAAATTCCAAGAGTCCTCCGGCGTGCTAGGCGAGCATCTTGCAGAGATTGATGATCTTGTGGTCATTATCGATGAAGTGCATCTGTTCGGTACCTCCGCCAAAATATATCAGTCAGCTTTTAAGGCGTTACTACCCGCAGCAACCTTTGGCCTAACCGCTTCAGCCTCCAAGAGCGATGACATCGTTTTCGAATATCCGCTTTACAAGGCTCTCGCCGATGGCTATGTGAAACAACCGGTTCTTGTTTACCGAAATGGCGGCTACGCTAGTGATGTCCAAGGAGAGCAGCGACAACTCCAAGATGCTCTCTCACTCCTCAGGCGCAAAGAAGAAGCCTACTCAGAATGGAGACTCGCTCATCCAGACGGTAAGCAGACTAAACCCTTGCTTTTTGTGGTTTGCCAAAACGTAGAGCATGCGACCACTATTACGGATCGATTGCGAGAACCAGACTTCTTTGACTCCGCAGAAGCCGTCCTACAAGTCGATAGCCAACATACAGATGCTGCAACCGAAGCGAAGCTGCGCTACCTTGACGCTGACTATTCACCGGTCCGATGCATTGTCAGTGTTAACAAGCTCCGCGAAGGATGGGATACAAAACGTATTGCGGTGATGTGCACCTTGCGTGCGATGGGCTCTGAAGTCCTCACTCAGCAGGTCATGGGACGCGGTCTCCGGCTACCTTTTGGTTCGATTACCGACGAAGCTGCCATCGATGAACTCGAGATTCTTAGCCACCAGTCTTTTGTAGACTTATTAAACAAAGAAGACGTCTTACGAGAGTTCGGTCTTGATGGAGCTATCGAAGGTGGAGTTGATACCTCTAAGCTCATCGCCGGTGATGATAACAACGGTCATGATTCCTCTCGCGGAAACACCACATTGCCTGGATCTGGCACTCTCACCGTCAGCTCCGTAACCTCAGAAACAGATCATGATGAGGTAGCGGAAGATACGACTGGCACCACGAGTTCAGAACCGGCGTCTAGCACGAGTTTAAGCGGTGGTATGGGGCGTCAACGTGGCGTTTCCGCACGCAGCGTAGGTGACGATGAGGCTATTGTCCCAAGCGATGAGAACCAGCCTCCGCTGACCAATGAATACGTCACCATCAACGAAAAGTTTAAGGATGTGTCGTATAGCTTCCCTACATCTTCGTTGAAGAAAACCGTCAAGCCTTTCATGCTCGATGATTATCCCTTGGAAGATGTGAAAGAATACGCTGCAAAAGTCAAAGACACTATGGCTGTCCTGGAACGCAGAAAAAGAGCGTGTCAAGTTGTTTGTGTGTGGGGCTAGGTTTATAGGTATTTGTCGAAGCGGGCGGGAAAGGCTACGGCC
>NZ_JBEHFV010000069.1:0-1540 GCF_040225855.1 Corynebacterium sp. KPL2850 | reverse complement strand
TCGAAAGGTACCCGTGATGGTCGCCTTATTGTGCACCGGCACGAGGCTTACCACGGGTTACAGATACACCACACTAGCGGACGCAACCCCATCGATAGGCTCGAGACGAATGCTAGTAGAGCACGGCAGTCATCGGGGAGTTGTTAATTATGGCTGTCTTGGCTTCTAACTCAGCATGTGAAGGGGAAACCTCGATAGGGGAGCTCTTACATCTAATTTTCGTATCATGGAAAATACGATAACTAAATCCAACCGTAACCGTCCCACCATCCCTCACTAACGCTTTGTCTCTTCCCCAGTGACAATTGCTTACGATCCCATCGCACTCAATGCGCGGGAACGTAAAAATCTTGTGGAACCACCAGCTCACCCAAGTTGGTTTGAAAACCGTGCGGATTTCACGGCAGTCCACAAAGTTCTCTATGTTTTTATCGTCTTCCAACTCTAGGTACCCTTTCTTAACAGGAATGGTCGAAGCAGCAAGAACAGCCGCGCTCATCACCGGACCTGACCCCCGGACAGTGGACACGTCGGGGGTTAGGCCCCACCCCAATGTATGTGCTATCTGCGTATAACTCACCGTCAAGGCACACCGCAAGAGTCTGTTTGAAGTTAGCCACAACAATGGCCTCTTTCCAAGCAGAAGTTGACGCGACACCAACGAATCGCGGTGTCGCCAACATCAACTATGAAAGATAACCCTTGCAGTACCAGGTACGCGTAACCCTGGTACCAACTACGCGGACTCACGCGTACCAACTACCCCAAATCCACACACCCAACTATCCGCCGGGGCATACGTCAGTGACAAATGCGGCATACACAAAGCCTTTCTTCGTGCGCACATAGGTAGTATCGGCCACCCACAGCTTGTTTAAGGCCTTGGGCTTTGAACTCACGCTCGACCAAGTCCGGGCGCAGATCCGCAACGTTGAGGTGTACGGGTTGTGATTGGTGATCCGCCTTTGCCTTTGCCAGAAACACCAGCCAGGCGCATCAACCGGGCAGTTTGTTCACGACCGATATCTATTCCGTCACGGTGAAGAGCATGCCACATTTTCCGCACGCCGTAGACACCGTAATTATCCCGATGAATGGCACCAATGCGTTCAACTAGAACAGCATCACTAAGGTGACGAGCGCTTAACCCACGGGCTTTGGACTGGCGATAACCACGCGAGGTGATAAACCCGCCAGCCCGGTCATTTTTCAACGTCTTGCAAATGAACTCGACAGAGAAACAATTCCGGTATTTATCGATGAACCGGATCATAACCGAGTCTTGGGGTCGAGTTCCGACGCGAAAAAGCTGACGCAGCCTTCAGCAACTAGTTGGTATCTCGAAGCTCTTGATTTTCACGGCGTAGCCTGGCATTTTCGGCGGCCAAATCTTCAGGCACTGGTTCTGGAGTGCTTCCTGCACGGTGAGCCTGTTGGGTCCATTGACGAGCTGTGTGCCATGAAACCCCGAGCTTTGGAGCTACTGCCTGGCACGCAGGGTGCATCGACATATTTTCCGCCACGATGCGGTCTTCCACGA
>NZ_JBEHFV010000068.1:0-1720 GCF_040225855.1 Corynebacterium sp. KPL2850 | reverse complement strand
GCCGCGATGGGCTTTATCGTTGCCGCACTTTCTGGCTATATCGCCTACGCCCTGGCCGGACGCCCGGGTATTGCGCCGGGCTTTGTCGGCGGCGCTATCGCCGTAACGCTCGACGCGGGCTTTATCGGTGGCCTGGTCACCGGTTTGTTGGCCGGCTTTATCGCCCTGTGGATTGGCAATTGGAAGGTCCCGCGCTGGCTCGGTTCCCTCATGCCGGTGGTCATCATTCCGCTTTTGACCTCCCTCGTCGTTGGCCTGTCGATGTACCTTTTGCTGGGCGCCCCACTGGCCGCGCTGATGGAGGGCCTGCAAAATTGGCTGTCTTCCATGTCTGGCTCATCTGCTGTAGTGCTCGGCATCATCTTGGGCCTGATGATGTGCGTCGACTTGGGTGGCCCGGTTAACAAGGCCGCCTACCTCTTTGCCACCGCCGGATTGTCCACTGGCGACGCAGCCTCCATGCAAATCATGGCCGCTGTCATGGCCGCCGGCATGGTCCCGCCCATCGCGCTGTCCTTGGCAACCTTCATCCGCAAATCGCTATTTACCCCTGCCGAGCAGGAAAACGGTAAGTCCGCTTGGTTGCTCGGCTTGTCCTTCGTCTCCGAAGGTGCCATCCCCTTCGCCGCGGCCGATCCGTTCCGCGTCATCCCTTCCATGATGGCTGGTGGCGCCGTGACGGGTGCTATTTCCATGGCGCTGTCGGTCGAGTCGCGCGCCCCGCACGGTGGTGTCTTCGTCGCCTTCGCCATCGATCCGTTCTGGGCCTACCTAGTCGCAATCCTCGCCGGCGTGGCGGTATCCACCGTCGCGGTCTTGGCCATGAAGCAATTCTGGCCCAATAAGACCGTCCAGCAAGCTGCGCAAAAGGCTGCTCCAGAGACCAAAACCGGTTCCCAGAACGTGGCGGCATAAACCAAACGCTCGTACACTGGATCACGATAAATTAACTACAGAAAGGATAATTTCCATGGCTTCCAAGACTGTAAAGGTGGGCTCCTCTGTAGGACTGCACGCACGTCCTGCCTCCATCATCGCTGACGCCGCCGGCGAATACGACGAGGACATCTTCCTGAACCTCGTCGGTGAAGATGACGATAACGAAACCGACGCAGCTTCTTCCCTGATGATCATGGCCCTCGGTGCCGAGCAGGGCGACGAGGTCACCGTTACCTCTGACAACGAAGAAGCCGTTGAGAAGATCGCCGGCCTCATCGAGCAGGATCTCGACGCTTCCTAAGCGCTGCTGCTCATAACTAGCGTTTAAACACGACTCGTACGCTCCTCGCCTTGACGGCGGGGAGCTTTTGCGATCCATCGGCGGGTTTCCTAGTGCCCATTGCGCCGGCTATTCAGCTCGCGCGGCGCACAAGCGCGGTCGCTTAGATTTTTGGCCCTGAGCCTGTGGATCGGTGCGGGCGCGCGGATCCTTTTGCGCTAATCCTCTTGTCCCGGATTCTTAGGATGGCGGCCGGTCGTTTTCGTTCGGGCTGCCGGGGTTCGTGGCCCACGGCGGAAGCCAGCGGACCTTTCCTTGTATTCGGGCCAATCGCCCGCGCCGCGGCGGGGCCTGCGGGTCATCATCGTTGACGCCGTTATGGTACGGGCAACAAGTAGCGAGGTTAGCGGCATTGGTATTGCCACCGTGCTGCCAGCTTTCTAGGTGGTGAATCTGGCACTCATCGGCAGGATAATTGCACTTTTCCCAGGGGCATACGGG
>NZ_JBEHFV010000067.1:0-1855 GCF_040225855.1 Corynebacterium sp. KPL2850 | reverse complement strand
GTCTCGCCATAGTAGTCATTCTGGTTCATCTCCTTATGCGGGTTAGGTTCCCACACACAAACCATTAGACACTCTCACCCATAGGGGAACGTAATGTCCGCAGAAAACCCTGGCGGGAAGCCGCAGCAATATAGCACTAACACAGGCGCCGGAAATGCTGCCCCTGATACAACATTGCTAACAAAAGGTCACGACAGTAATAGCGGTCAGGGCAACAGTGAAAAGAAGGGAGTGCTCGATAAATTCCTTTCCGGAGTGGAATTTCTGGGCAATAAACTCCCCGAACCTTTTACGCTCTTTTTAATCCTCTTTCTCCTTACCGGTGTGGCTTCTTCCATCATGGCCTACCTTGATGTTTCCGTAGAAGTTCCCGGATCAGAAGAAACTTTGAAGGTCAAGGGGCTTTTCACCGGTGAAGGAATCACCTGGCTGACTACAAACCTCGGTGCAAACTACATTGGCTTTCCTCCGCTGGTTACTGTACTTCCAATTCTTTTGGCAGTCGGGGTGGCAGAGCGCTCCGGCATGCTTTCTGCGGTAATCCGAAAGCTTTTCGGTTCTGCTAAAAAATGGGCGCTGCCCTATGCAGTGGGGCTCATTGGCGTTACAGCATCCATCATGGCTGACTCCGCCTTTGTGGTGGTTCCACCGCTGGCCGCAATGGTATTTAAGGTTGCGGGTCGACACCCCGTGGCGGGTCTCATAGGTGGTTTTGCGGCGGTGGGCGCCGGTTATTCCACTGCTTTGGTGCCTACCTCTTTGGATGCCCTTTTTGCAGGCATTACCAATGCCGTAATGGACACCTTACCGGGGATGGACTTTATCAGCGTGAATGCGGTATCAAACTACTTTTTCAATATCGCATCTTCCATTGTGCTGGGCATTTTGGCGGGATTTATCACCGATAAAATCATCGAGCCGCGCATGTGGCGCCAAAATGTGCCAACCGAAGAACAGGTTGATGAAAGTGAAGCGAAAGGGCGTGGTGATCGCGATTCCGAAGGGAACGAGCTCAAGGCAACATTAAGCGCCGTGGAAATGCGAGGCATGGTGGTGTCACTTATCGCCATGGCTACTTTAACCGCCGTGATTTTTGCCTCGGTCTTGCCAGAATCATCGCCCTTCCGCAACGAGGGCGGTGGCTTCTTACCAAAGTCTCCGCTTTTGGACTCGATCGTGTTTATCGTCTTCGCCTACTTTTTGGTGATGGGTGTTTCCTATGGCGTGGTGGTCGGCACCGTAAAGAGCATTAAAGACCTCGTCGACATGATGGGCGGCGCCTTAAAGGACATGATGGGCTTTCTCATTCTTGCCTTTATCTTGGGCCAATTTGTCGCCCTATTCGCGTGGTCTGGGATAGGCACCTGGACGGCAGTTAAGGGAGCAGCATTCTTAGAAAACATCGGATTGAATGGTTTCGCAGCTATTTTGGCCTTTATTATTCTCGCATCGTGCTTGAACCTATTGATTATTTCCGGTTCCGCCATGTGGACGCTCATGACAGCCGTGTTCGTTCCCATGTTTGCCCTATTAGGGTATGAGCCAGCCTTCGTGCAGGCAGCGTTCCGCGTGGGGGATTCGGCCACGCAAATCATTACGCCGTTGAATCCTTATATGATTGTTATGCTGGGTCTTTTGCAGCGATACGAGCCACAGGCTGGTCTTGGAACGCTCATGTCGCGGTTGATTCCTTATGTCATTCCGTTCTTTACCGCATGGGCTATTTTACTGGCGATTTGGTTCTATGCCGATCTGCCTCTAGGACCGGGCAACTCCATCAGAGAGTGTCTAATGGTTTGTGTGTGGGAACCTAACCCGCATAAGGAGATGAACCAGAATGACTACTATGGCGAGA
>NZ_JBEHFV010000066.1:0-1913 GCF_040225855.1 Corynebacterium sp. KPL2850 | reverse complement strand
GTGGTGCGCTGTGGTGGTGCACCAGGTGGTGCGGCGGGGTGTGTGGGGATATAGGGCGTGGTGTGTGGCTGCATGCTGGGGAAATAGCGAAAGCGAACATAATACCCGTTATCGGACAAGAGTCATCTGCAGTCAGAGCAATCAGCGCAGGTATGTTTCTGGGAAGTGGTAGAGATACGCTTCCAAATACCCCTATAGCCACGTTCACTCCACCCCCATACTAGGGCACTACATAGCAACAGCAATCATGCCCGTTGAGGGTGAATCCACCCCTAAGGGAATGCAGTATCCACCGGCTCTAGCTACATACGTGCTGGCAAATGGGTATTTGTACAGGCATGGAATGCGTAAACCCATACGTCACGCGGTATGGCGTGCCATACCATCCACGTGGAATTGTGTCAACACCGCTTCTTGCGGGAAGGTCTGAAATCTGCGTAGGGTCGAGAGTGTAAACGAAAAATGCCCTCCCGGATCAGCCTGCAAGCATCGACCGGGAGGGACTGACACCCCCACTGACGTGGGGAAGAAAGGACATTGCTATGCCCATAACTCCACCTTACCTCACTCCAGTTGGTCAGCTAACAGCTGGCGTGCGCGTGCGGACCGCCCCGGATTCCCCACGGGAGCGAGACGGACGCCCACAGACCAACCGATTTTTCCCAGGCTGCCTAGCATGGCCAATTGAGGTCAGCCTCGTTATGAGCGAGCGCACAGGAAGCGATGGAGCCGTAGAACGCGAAGTGAAGGCATCCCGCGTCACCGTATGGGCCCCGGAACGACCAAGCATCGGAGATGATGATCTCGTATCCTTCCAGGGGCTCATGGCTGGCGCAGTAGATGGGTTGGTATTCCTGCAGGCCACAGGCGTAGACCGCGTGGAGGAGGCCGCGCATGAGCTCCTCTAATAGAAATGACGAGCTGGAGCAGCTACGCACAGCGGCTGACAGCGCAGACGCTGCTCTTCTCAGGGCCCTGCCGTGGATAATCTTCCTGGCGGTGACAGCAGCTGGATGCTACCTTCTTTTCTCTGAGCTGCAGAAAAGGTGGTGGTTTCGCTCCAAGGCTGCGTATCGTACGCATACGTGTCGAGAGAAAATCAGCGAGCGCTTCGGGCTGACCATCAATCGTGTATCTCGCGATGGGAAAATCGTCATAGCTCCAGGAGAGTCTGAAAAATGGCAGCGGCGGGGTCTAGAGGCAGAGCTGGCTCAGCACCTAAGAACCCCGATAAGACTATCCGTAAAAGACGGATGCGTATCTATCAGGGACGCTGTAAAGACACCGGGATATCTCCCAGGCAGAGCTCGCTTTTCCGCGACCACGGGTGAGATTCTCATCGGCGTAGATACACAAACAGGAGAGCAAGCCCGCATCGCACTGAAAGAAAAATCTGGCTTCATTTTGGCTGGTAAGCCCGGAAGCGGGAAGTCAGTTTTCCTAAATCAGTTGATAATGGCGCTTATGACTCGCTCTGAGGTGGTCACCTTCGACGGTAAACGCGACGATCCAGAAAAGATTCTGGAAAAAGTTGAATTCCTCCAAGAGACCATGAAAAAGCGTCTCGAAAAAGGCATCGATTACTGGAAGGTCGATACCAAAGACCGCCCGAAGCTTCTTCTCCTGGTGCTCGATGAGGCCCAAGCATGGTTCTCACCAGCATCAACGTCAAAGCAGGACAAGACCGCTGCAGCAGAACGCGAGGCCCTTGTGCGTGATCTCGTCCAGAGAGGTAGAAGCGCTGGTGTGCTCGTCGTCCTAGCGACGCAGCGCATGACGGCCGATGTCATCCCAACAGGTATCAGGGATTTGTGCGGCGTGAAAATGGTCGGCCGCGTAACGCGTCCAGAAGATTCCCAGCTCGTGCTGGGTGTGCGCCCAGGAGAAGGGGAACCCGACCCTCTACGGGCCAC
>NZ_JBEHFV010000065.1:0-1923 GCF_040225855.1 Corynebacterium sp. KPL2850 | reverse complement strand
GCGCATAAGTGACTGCAGTATATTCCTATGAGGGGTATGTCAGGGAAGCAACGGAGGGCGAACATCTACCCCAAACGGGGTGAATCTTTCAGAGAAATATCTGCAGGTCGTTAGGCAGATTAATATAGTGCGATGTTTCACGTATAATGGCCGATTTGTGAATTAGGCCTCTGAGTGGTCGTATTATGTTATGACAAATAAGGAACCAGAGGCGGAGGATCGAACCTCCGCACCCGCTGCTTCGAGCGGGGAGCGTACATTTTTCGGCCACCCGTGGGGGCTGGCTAACCTGTTCGGTGTGGAAATGTGGGAGCGATTCAGCTTCTACGGCATGCAGTCCATCGTGCTGCTGTACATGTACTACGCAACTACCGATGGCGGCTTGGGCCTCGACCGCGGCGATGCGACGTCGATCGTCGGTGCCTACGGCGGTTTGGTGTACATGGCGTGCCTGCTGGCATCGTTGGTAGCTGACCGCATCCTCGGTGCGGAACGCACCCTGTTCTACTCTGCAGTCATGGTGATGGCTGGACACCTCGTCTTGGCCTTCATCCCTGCCGTAACAGGCCTGGCTATCGGCCTGATCCTCATCGCCGTTGGTTCCGGTGGTGTGAAGACCACCGCTTCGGTGGTGCTGGGCTCGCTGTATAGTCGCGACGATCCTCGCCGTGACGGCGGCTTTTCCGTCTTTTATATGGGCGTTAATATTGGTGCCCTCTTTGGTCCGCTTCTTACCACCGCAATGTGGGGCTGGAAGGGCTTCCACTGGGGCTTCGGCATCGCTGCCGTCGGTATGGCGCTAGGCCTTATCCAGTACACCGCCATGCGTAAGACCACCATTAAGGATGCCGGCCATGACATTCCGAACCCGGCGGACTCCAAGCAGCGCCTGATGGGCCTTGGTGCGATTGTCGTCGCCATCCTCGTCATGGTCATCGGCCTGGGTACCGGAATCATCAAGGTGGAGTGGCTGTCCAATATCGTCACTGCTGTTGCCCTGATCGCCGCCGTCTACTTCTGGATTCAGATGTACACCTCTGATTTGGTGAGCCGGAAAGAAAAGAACCGCCTCTTGGGCTTTATTCCGATGTTCATCTCCGGTGTGCTGTTCTTCGGTATCTTCCAGCAGCAATTCACCGTGATGACCATTTACGCCGATGTGCGCCTAGACCGCCACATCTTTGGTATCGAGATCCCGCCGTCATTGGTGCAGTCCATTAACCCGATTTTCATCGTTATCTTCTCTGCAATCTTCGCAGCTATGTGGACGAAGCTTGGTGACCGTCAGTGGTCCACGCCGGTGAAGTTCGGCGTGGCCAATATCATCATCGGTATTTCGCTCTTTTTCTTCCTGCCGTTCTCTGGCTCGGGCGCAAACTCCACGCCAATGTATGTCATTATCTGGATCCTCTTCCTGTTCACCATGGGTGAGCTGATGCTGTCACCAGTGGGTAACTCCCTGGCCACCAAGGTGGCGCCAGAGGCGTTCCCGTCGCGCATGATGGCCGTGTGGATGATGGCCGTGGCCATGGGTACCGCGCTTGCCGGTTCGCTGGCTAGCTTCTACAACCCAGAGGATGCGGGTGCAGAAAACACCTTCTTTATTTCCTTGGGTGTCGTCTCCATCGCACTGGGCATCGTTCTGCTCGTGCTGAGCCGCTGGGTGGTCAAGAAGTTTGCTACCTTCCGCTAAAAAGGGAAACTAAAGCCTGTATTTCGAGAGGTGCGTTGGTGTTAAGCCGGCGCACCTCTCTTAGTGTTTTCTGCCACGGTATTAAAGGCAGAAAATAGATTAGGTTTCCTAAAAATTGCTGGTAAACCGTATATTTTCGACAAGCGACTAACGCGGACCTGACCCCCAGATGGTGGACACCTTGAAACCAGCATCTCGCTGGGGAAGTGAGGTACCTTTCCACCATGCCA
>NZ_JBEHFV010000064.1:0-2053 GCF_040225855.1 Corynebacterium sp. KPL2850 | reverse complement strand
CTAAAAATCCCGAGTTAGGGATCCGCCCCCGTCCACCCCACCCGCGAGATTGACAAACTATATAGGAACACCCCCCGGCTCAACTTCCCGTTTTCTGCCACAACAGCCCTCCCGAAGCCCGGCCGCCCCAAGAGTGGAGAGCACGGTGTAATCGAGGTGGGGCTGAAAGGGGCATCGGCAAGCAAGCGAATTGGCGGCACGCCAAAGCCGGGCCGCCACAGCAGAAGTGTGGGAGCCCGGCTTGCACAGAGTGAATTTGTGAAGGCTAGGTTTCTTGTTTCTGGCCCACGTGGCCAATGCCCTCTTTGAAAATCGTGCCGCGCGGCGGAAGCAAGCCCATGAATTTGAACGTCAAGTACACGCCGATGGAAATGGCCAGCGAGACGGCACCGAACGCGCCGGTAAACCCGTACATCACGGCCATCGGCGCGATGATGGTCCACGAAATCTCGAACGGGCCGAAGCCGATGTAGGCCATGCCGTATTCGGAAAGCGTGCCGGACTTCAGCTTCGGGTCGACGATCTTGAGCACGGCGATGCCGGTAGCCACGGTGGCCGTCGCCCAACCCCAGCCGAAGATACCGCGCTCGATCCAGCGCTCGCCAAAGAACTCGGCGGGGAACCACATCAAGAAGAAGGTACAGAAGATGGTGCCCAGAATGAACAGAACGAGCAGCGCCTGCCAGTAGGAAGCGATAGCGGCAGGAACGATGGCGGCCACGCCGAAGGCGATGAGGTAATCGGTAGCGGCACCGGAGATGGAGGATACGGAATCCTTATCCAGGTAGTCCTCGGCGCCGACGAAGTTCATGATGGCGCGAAAGAGGAGACCGATAACCATGGACATCGCAAAGAGCGGGACGGAAACGTTTTCCCAAATGCTGGAAATACCCTGATTGACGCCATAAGCCGTCATGACCGTGAGAATGATGAAGCCGAAGTGCAGCGCGAGCGGCTCGATGGAAGAAGGGTTGGTGGTCGCGCGGCCGAGAGAGGGGCGATCATCGAGGTTCTTAATGTAGCCGCGGCGAATCTCCTCAGGCAGTTCCTTGGGCACGTAGGACACCTTGCCCTTGCGGATGCCCCAGTTACCAGCGATGACACCGCCGATAATCGCGGCCAGCGTGCCGACGGTCGCAGACGTAAAGCCCAGGGACGCTGCCGCATCGGCGCCGACGCCCTCCAGCGCGCCACCCACAGCGGCGGCCGTGCCGAAGCCACCGGTAAAGCCAACCGGCAGCATCATGCCGAACCAGTTGGGGGTATCAAAGACTGGGGCGAAGAAGAGCAGGCCGAGCACGATGAAAAGGCCCCACTGGCCGGTAAACATCATGGTGGAATAGCCCCACATATTGCGCGCGCCCTTGCCCATGTTGCTGCCAACCTCCATGGAATACGCCATCGAGGCAAAGACCACGGCGATGAGGATGGAGGTGTAATCGCCGAGGTTATCGGAGAAGTTGATCCAACCCAGCACGTTGGGCCCGACCAGCAGACCAAGCAGGCCGGCGGTGATGGGGGCAGGCAGCAATAAGTCCTGGAAGATGAACTTCACTTGGTGGCGCAAAATATTGCCGATGACCATGAGTAAGGAAATCCAACCCACATCCAGCATGAGCGTATAAGCGGAAAAATCTTCCATGGGAATCCTTTCTAGCTGTGCAGTTATGGCAGGCTGCTCACGAGTAGCGAGCGCGCAGACAAAAAGTACATTACCTATCATGTAGTGAGCCACAACATAAGGCGGATTTTTCACCCCCGCTACAATGGCACGGTGGAGCACTACCTCAGCATCATCATCGGCGCGGGCCAGGCAGGCTTGGCAACGGCCCACCAGCTCACCTCCCGCGGCCTTATCCCCGCCCAAGACTTTCTGCTTATCGATGCCAACCCCGCCCCCGGCGGCGCCTGGCGTCACCGCTGGGATTCCCTGACGCTGGGCAAGGCCCACAACATCGCGAGCCTGCCGGGCATGCCCGCCCCGCTTGCCGATGCCTCCGCCACCTCACCGCTCGCAGACTCGCCAAACCGCACGCCGGTCGCATCGATGGCT
>NZ_JBEHFV010000063.1:0-2126 GCF_040225855.1 Corynebacterium sp. KPL2850 | reverse complement strand
CAAAATGGTAATAAGAAGGCCGCTGCTTAACCCCTAAGCAGCTTAACTACGTGTCCACGATTTGCGGGCAACCCCAGAGTACGAACACTCGATAGGAATCAGAAAAGACCCCATGAAGTAACTAACCGTGTACCCGCCCCGCAACACGCCGAACGGACACACATTCTGCTACTTAACCCTACTTTTTGGTTGTTCATGTTTCAGCTTCTCTACACATTCAAAGGACAACTGCACAATGACCTAAAGCAGGCCGACTTGGCCTCAGTGGCTGCGCTTACCGCCATCCATTTGCATTTAATTGTCAATAAGCGTCGACGGGGATAGGCTGAGTGCATGGCACACGAGCACCACGACCACGATCACTCCAGCACGCCGCTGCGCGCACTCTTGATTGCGCTAGGCATTACCGGCACCGTCTTCTTCGCGGAGCTGATCGGCGGCTGGTTGGCGGGTTCGATGGCGCTGATGGCGGATGCGATGCACATGCTTTCCGACGCTGCGGGGTTGATCATCGCGGTGTTAGCGGTGTTGGTTGGGCGCCGACAAGCATCGGCTCAGGCCACGTACGGCTACCGACGAGTGGAGGTGCTTGCTGCACTGGCGAACGCAGTGATGGTGCTGGCGATCTCGGTGTGGATTGTCGTCGAGGCGGTGCGCCGCCTGCAGAGCCCGGCCGAAGTGCAGGGAAAAACGATGCTGATCATCGCGGTGATCGGCCTGGTGGCGAATGCGCTATCGGCGTGGGTTCTGCACCGGCACCGCAAATCCTCGATCAACGTGGAGGGCGCGTTCTTGCACGTGTTAGTGGATATGCTCGGCTCTGTCGCAGTAATCGTGGCCGGCATCGTGGTACTGACCACGGGGTTTGTGGCGGCGGACGTGATCGCCTCCCTAGCGATCGCGGCGATGGTGCTGCCGCGCGCCTGGCAGCTCATGCGGCTTTCGACGAGCGTGCTGCTCGAGCAAGTCCCGGCGGACTTCGACGCCAGTGCGATCGAGCCCGCGCTGCGGCAGGTCGAGGGCGTTGCTGACATCCACGACCTGCACCTGTGGAGCCTGGACGGCGTGAACGTGCTCACGACCGTGCATATCGTGCGCGACGGCACCGTCGGCACCGGCCCGCTGTTGGATGCCGCCCAGCAGGCCCTGCGCGAACACGGTATCGAGCACTCCACCATCCAGATTGAGCACCCAGAGCACGAATCCCACGAGACGGTGTGCTGATTCCCTTCTAACCTGACTTAGGCCAATTTTGTGCGGAAGTTCGCGGCCGGTGATTACTTGGATGGTGGCAGTGAGGTCGGGCGGGAATGGTACGGCGGCGTGAATGGTTTCGCCGCCAACGACGAGTTGAAAGCTGCGGTATTTCTTGAGTGTTCTCACGAGGCGTTTGATGAAGTGACCACTGCGGGTCTCCATCAGGTGGGTCACGGCTAGTGCTGCCATCACAATATTGAGATGTGCTGTGATCGAGTTTTGTTTCCTCGCATAGATTGGGCGTGCTTTCAGGTCTGATTTCGACATCCGATACGACATTTTCAATGTGGAATAGCCTGCGGTAATGCCCGATAACCTCCTGGGCGGGAAGAGCGGTCAGGTCGGTTTCATAGCCTTTAATTCCGGCTAGGGCTCGGTGTTTGGCAGCGAGAGCGTAGTTGACCTTCTTGTTCGGGGTGGAAAGATCGAAATAGCGGTTGCGCTTAATGGCGATTTCGCCGTCAACAGCGCGTTTGGCTTTTGCGACTTGCTCTTTGATTCCGCGCAGGCCGCGTCTGGCCCGATCATAGGAGTACTGGAAGTGGGTCACCGTATTCGGGGTTGTGTGTTTGCGCGCATCGCTTGCCGAGGCTTGTGTCCAGATCTGGCCGTGGGCGTAGGCTTCACCAGGGATTTCCCGCCGCCAGGTTTCAATCACCTCAGGCACGGTGGGGTTTCACCGACAAAATGTAGTGCAGACCTGCATCTATCAATGCTTGCTTGTTCGGAGGGTGTCAAGTTGTTTGTGTGTGGGGCTAGGTTTATAGGTATTTGTCGAAGCTGTCGGGGTAGGCCACGGCCATCTGGTTGATGGCTTGTTTCCAGCCAGAAACTCGGGCTCCTTCCATGAGTCTGCCGGCTGTTCTTGA
>NZ_JBEHFV010000062.1:0-2612 GCF_040225855.1 Corynebacterium sp. KPL2850 | reverse complement strand
AAACCCCTACCCCCACCAACACAAAATGTCGTTTAACTCGACACGCCGAAAAACAACACGTTTTGTCGTTTAACCCTCGGCCTTTTTGCTAGCCTTGAATTGCAAGCTTTGGAAACAAAAAATCGCGAGGTATTTGCCTCGCGATTTCGCTTTTGTGCGCCATCAGGGAATCGAACCCCGAACCCACTGATTAAGAGTCAGTTGCTCTGCCAATTGAGCTAATGGCGCAGTGTTGACGTCCGGCCGTGTGGCTCTCTGTGCAACGAGTAGAAACTTTAGCACCCCGGTTGAAAAACTGTAAAATCGCCTGCTCATAGCGTATTTCTGGGGAGTATAACAGTTTGGATAACGGTGAGCTTGTTTCTGGTATTTGGGGTGGCAAGACGATAGTTTGGATTGGTCTTGAAAGAACTACTGTGTTTCTAAGGTCTACTTAGTGATTATTTCCCTCCCTAATTCCCGCCGCATTGCCGCTGCGAGCATTGCGTGCGTTTCCCTGGTAGTAGCTTCGTGCTCCGTTAATTCCACCGCTGAAAACCGCTCGGGAGAACAGGAATCTACCTCGAGCTCCGCAGAACAATCGGAGCAGAAAGAAAAGTCCAAGCTTTCCACCTCCGTGAAGGATGGGGCGCAGGATGTCGATCCATCCAAGCCCGTCACCGTGGAATCGACCACCGAGCTCAAGAGCGTGACCATGACCAATGAGCTGGGCGTGGAAGTAGAAGAAAAGCTCTCTGAGGACGGCAAGAAGTGGACTACGGCTGAGGATCTTGGCTATAACCACACCTATTCCATCGTGGCCACTGATAAGGATGGCAATAAGAAGAACCTGAGCTTTTCCACCTCCCAGGCGGCGGGCGTCGCCCAAGTGGCGATGACTCCTATCCCAGGATCCGAGGTGGGCGTGGGCCAGGTAATCGGCGTCAATTTCGGTACCTATATCACCGACCGCAAGGCGGCAGAGGACACGATTACGGTCAAGACCAACCCAGAGGTGGAAGGCGCGTTCTACTGGGTGAATAACCAGGAAGTGCGGTGGCGCCCCAAGGAGTATTGGGAGCCGGGTACCAAGGTTGAGGTCAAGGTCGATCAGTACGGCAAGGATCTCGGTGGCGGAATCTACGGCGGGGAAAATACCTCGACGGATTTCACCATCGGGGATCGCACCATTGCGCTGGTGGATAATGCCACCAAGACCATGAAGGTCTACAAGAATAAGGAGCTCCTTCGCACCATCCCGGTATCGCTGGGTCGCGATTACCAATATGACACCCCGAATGGGCGCTACGTCATCGGCGATCAGCACCAGTCGCTGCTAATGGACTCTGAGACCTTCGGGTTGCCGCACGAAGCGGGCGGGTACAGCACCGAGGTGGACTGGGCTACCCAGATGTCTTATTCCGGTATCTACGTGCACTCCGCACCGTGGTCCGTGTGGGCTCAGGGTAATTCCAATACCTCCCACGGCTGCATCAACGTGACGCCGGAGGCCGCGCAGTGGTTCCAGAACACTGTCAAGCGCGGCGATGTCGTCCGCGTATTCAATACCTACGGCGAGACGCTCAGCCCCATGGACGGTTTGGGCGACTGGAATATGTCCTGGGAGGAATGGTCCAAGGGCAACGCGGACGCTAATCAATAATCCGCACAATTTTTAGGCGCATGGCTACAGTGGTGGCCATGCGCTTTTCTATTTTGGACCGCGGGGCGGCAGGCACACTCGATGGGGTAGCCGAGCATGCGCAGCATGTGGAGCGGCTGGGGTTTAAAAGGTTCTTCCTTGCCGAGCACCACGG
Organism: Corynebacterium sp. KPL2850; assembly: GCF_040225855.1. Taxonomy (NCBI): domain Bacteria; kingdom Bacillati; phylum Actinomycetota; class Actinomycetes; order Mycobacteriales; family Corynebacteriaceae; genus Corynebacterium; species Corynebacterium sp. KPL2850. Next base: position 816 of record NZ_JBEHFV010000062.1, on the reverse strand, counting down.
GGTGCCGGGCATCCCCGCGGGCCAGCCGGGCATGTTGGCTGCGCACGTGGCGGCGCGCACGCAGTGCATTCGCGTGGGTACCGCAGGCATCATGGTGCTCAACCATCCACCGTTTCTGATTGCGGAACAAATCAACCTCTTGGAAGCTCTATACCCAGGCAGGATTGATATTGGGCTGGGCTCCTCGGTGGGCTTTACGGAGCCGGTGCGCAAGGCGCTGCGCCAGGGTGATCCGTTGGAGCTCAAGCCACAGTTCGAGAACGAGGTCGAGACCCTATTGCGGTACCTGCGCGGCGAGGAGGCGGTGACGGTGCGGCCCGAGTATGCGGGCACGCCCATCTATATCCTTGCGGGCTTCCGGTCGGTTGCGGTGGCCGCGCGGCTGGGCTTGGGCGTCATCCTGGGCGGGCCTGTAAAGATGCAGGAAAAGGCGGCGCGGCTCTACCGCGAGCATGCGCTTGCCGATGCCCCACCTATCATCTCCTCCCTCAATATCGCCGTAGCCGATACCGCGGACCAAGCGCGCGACCTTTTGCTGCCAGAGTCCTATGCAAAGGTCATGGCCCAGTCCACCGGGGAATTCGCGCCGCTTCGCCCGGCCCGCGAATTGGACCTGGAGGGGCTGACGAGCCAACAGCAGCGCCGCATCGACGAGACCCTGAGCCACGATATTTGGGGGACGGTGGAGGAAGTGGGGGAGGAACTGAGGGGCATCGGCAAGCGGCTGGGCGTCGAGGAGTTGGCCTAAACGACAGGATGTGTTGGTGAAGTTATATGTTTAGCCGGTCTGGCGTGCTGGTATTAGGATTATTTCAC
>NZ_JBEHFV010000061.1:0-2623 GCF_040225855.1 Corynebacterium sp. KPL2850 | reverse complement strand
TGGCATGGTGGAAAGGTACCTCACTTCCCCAGCGAGATGCTGGTTTCAAGGTGTCCACCATCTGGGGGTCAGGTCCTTATCGGCGAGTGAGCCATTGCGCCGGCTTCCAGGAGTCGGGATGGCGCCCGCGGGTTATGTGTCTGCTGATGGGGTGACGGTGGATACGTCGGTGGATTCTGAGGAGTCGAAGTCGTGGTCTGGTTTGTCGATGAGTACGGTTTCCTCGCCGGATGGGGTGAGCCTGTCGGTGTCGTTTATGGAGTTGGGGAATTCGGCAGTGATGCGGCTGACTCACCCTGACGGTGGGGTCAAAGAATTGTTTGATTCTTCCCGTGTTCGGGTTGAGGAGCGTCTTGATGGGGCGCTTCCCTACCGTTCGCTGAATTTTGATTTGCTGGCTTCTGACGGGCAGCGTACTCGGATTTTTGTTCCTCGCGCTGTGGTGACGTCTATTGACTCTCAGGCGTTTAATCGTGGTGAGCTGGCCGGCAGTGTGGTGACGCTGTCGTGCACGCCGGATTCTAATGGTGTGTGCTTGTACCGTCTGGTGGATAGGAATCCTCAGAAGCCTACCGGGCGCAACGATGTAGGCCCGGATTTTGCATTCGCTGGCAAGGTACGCGAATGGGTGGACTACATTACTGGCGATGGCAAGTTGACGAACCTTGGTGCCATCCGGGTGAATGTATCTACTGCCCTGGATATCATTTCGCGTATTTCTGAGCGGTCATTGTTGGATGCGGTGGACCAGCTGATTAATCGTGTCGAACACACGGTTGCTGATATGACTGATTCGGAGTTGCTGCGCATCATTGCTGATTGGGCTCCACGTGACCTTATTAGCGGCGCTAACTTGGATAACTTTCGCGCTGCTTTTGACCATGCAATGTCGTGGCTGCGGCGTCGTAGTAAGTCGGTGGCGCATGCGCTGAAAAAGATTGCCACACTGTGGTCGACTGTTGGCGTTGGTGGTCTGATTACCGGCTTGGCTAATGGTGATGTGCAGCAGGCTATTGGTGATTTCCTGTCGACGGCGGGGGCGAATTGGCAGGATTGGTTGGACGCCATTCTGCGTGGCGATGTTGATCATCTTATTGATAATGCGATTGCGTCGGTGAATTTCCCTGCTTTGGGTGATGCTTTGGCGAATATGGTGGAGTCTGCTGGTTTTTCGCAGTGGGCTGGGCCTATTCGTGCATGGGCTGGCCGTTTGGGGCAGATGTCTGGCGATGTTGGCAAGATGGTTGGTGACGCGCTGCGCGGTTTTCTGAATCGTCAGAACATCACGGACGTTAATGAGTTCATTCGTGATGCTATGCGCCGGTGGGATGATATTTCCGGGGATTTCATCAAGCGTATGACCTCGGGTGAAATTCTGTCGGATATTGCTCGTGCTGGTAGTAATCTTTATCGGGCGGCGCAGCAGCTGTGGGGCACGGTTGTTGACATTGTTCGGGATAATTGGGGTGTTTTCAATCCGTCGAATTTGGTGAAGGCGTGGAATGCTTTTGTTGGTGCGCTGGACCCGGCCCAGTATGGCGATATTGCGAATAGGTTTTTGACGGACTGGTCTAACCCTCCTGCTCTTGCCAATGACGTGGGTTTGTTGGTTACTGCGGTGGCTAGTGATATTGGTCAGGGCTGGATTGCCGCGTTGAATGCTTTGAATTTAGGGCAGGTGATTCCACAGCTTACTGGGGCGTGGGATGCGTTTCTTGATGGTGTCAATAAGGCTATTGCGGAGCTTTCGACGCAGGATTTGATTCTTGTGGGTGCGATGTTGGCGTTGCCGGTGATGGCTTTGGCGGCCGGGGCGGCGTTGACGTTGGTGTTGTTGGTGTTTGGCAAACCATTGCTTGCAGTTCCGGTTGCTTTGGCGACGGCGGGGCTGTTGTTGGGCATGCTGGTTGTGGCCTTGAAGTTTTTCGGCTTTGGGCTCAGCGGTGTGGTGCTGCCGTGGGCGGCGGATTTGATTGTGATTGCTCTTTTGACTGGGCATCCGCTGGCAGCGTTGTTTATTTTTTGGTCTGTGGTCAATGGTGCGAAGTTCATTATTTTGGATTTCCCGCTCGTGGTTATTGCTGGTGCTTTGCCGGTGACGTTGAAGGCCGTCGTGTTGTTTTTGGCTGCTGGTTGGGTGCTTGCTCATCTTGCGGTGTTGGCCGCGGTTGTGTTGTTCGTAGTGGCGAAGATTCGTCTGTTGTTGCGGATTACTCAGCCGTTGCGGACGACTGGGCTGGAAAGAGCTGTTATTGCGGTTGCTATTGCGGTGGCTACGTTCGTCATTGTGGCGTTGTTTGCTTCTACTGTTGTGGGGCTGATTGTCTTTTTGATGATTCGTAGCTCTACTCTTTCTGGCCGGTCATTGTTGTTGAATTTGGTGCGCACGGTCATTATTGGCGGTATTTTCGTCCCGTTTGTTGGGGTAAGTATCGTTGTGTCGTTGCTGCGGTTGTTGCGGTTCCGGTTGGATACGGTTCCTCCGGTTGTTACTGCGGTGGCGGTGTCGTTGCCGATTCTGCAGGTGTTGGTTTTTCGGTCGTTGGTGGACCTGACCCCCAGATGGTGGACACCTTGAAACCAGCATCTCGCTGGGGAAGTGAGGTACCTTTCCACCATGCCA
>NZ_JBEHFV010000060.1:0-3159 GCF_040225855.1 Corynebacterium sp. KPL2850 | reverse complement strand
GGGCGTTCTGACTCGATTACCAGGTTCGCGGCTTCACGCCGGTACTCCGGCGTGAATTTCTGGCGTTGTTGACTCACGATGAACATCCTCTCTTACGGACACAAAATCCGCACTAATCGGGTGTCCACTAAACCAGGGTAGCCTCATAAGGGTCTGACCAGGGAGTAATTTATGTTGTCACGTTTTGCGACAACGATTTGACAACGCCAATACCCAAAAATCTCACAAAACCAATACTGATAAAAACATCCAAAGTTAGAAAGGAACCCCATTGCGGCAAAAAGTAGCAAAGGACCTGACCCCTGTTAGGTAGACACCTGATATCCAGCCCGGTTGGGTTGGGAAGAAAGGTAATCTTCCACCATGCCTAGGTATTCCGAACAGTTCAAACGTGATGCTGTGGCCCTCTACGAAAATAATGAGGACCTCTCACTTCACGTGGCTTCAGCAGAGCTAGGAGTCAATCGTTCCTCACTTTATTCTTGGATCAAGCAGTACGGCACCAGCAAACGTGCCCGCACGAAGACCCTGCGCGATGAAGCTCAAGTGATGACTGATTCAGAGCGGATCCGTCAGTTAGAAAGAGAGAACGCGAAGCTGCGCGAAGAACGTGACATTCTGCGTAAGGCCGCGAAATATTTTGCTTAAAGCAACTCACTGGTGATCCGCTTCCAGTTCGTCGATGACCACCGAATAAAGTACTCGCCTCACACGGATGTGCCACGTGTTAAAGCTCAATCGTTCCTCGTTCTATAAATGGGTCCACACCCGTAAAAAGCGCAGGTTAAAGATGCATTCCGACGGTCTTATTGGTGCAAGAATAAAGACCATCTTCGATGATGAGCATGGGCTTTATGGTGCTAAACGCATCGCTGCAAGCCTCAACAACGATTCGGGCATTCGCCCAATCAATCACAAGAAGGTCGCACGCATCATGAAATCCATGGGGCTTAAAGGCTTTTCGAAACAGCGTCGATGCATCACCACTCGGCGTAAGCCTGGCGACCGAGCCATGCCAGATTTAGTAGGCCGCAAATTCACTGCGGACAGGCCCAACCACGTGTACGTAGGCGACATTACGTACCTGCCGTGTAAGGGCGGCAAGAATATGTACCTGGCCACAGTCATCGACGCCTACTCGCGCAAGCTCGTTGGCCATGCACTCGCGGTTCGCATGCGGGTATCGCTGGTTATCGAAGCTTTGTCTCATGCTGGAAAGGTCCGCGGAAGCCTTACAGGGGCAATTTTCCATTCCGATTACGGCAGTGTTTACACATCGCAGGCATTTAGGGACCACTGCGCCCAGCTTGGTGTGCGCCAATCCATGGGAGCGGTGGGTACAAGTGCCGATAACGCCCTAGCAGAATCGTTTAACGCCGCTTTCAAGCGTGAAGTCCTGCGTGATCGGAAAGTCTTCGAAAGTCCAATCAGCTGCCGCCAGGAAGTCTTCCGGTGGTGCATACGCTACAACACGCGCAGACGACACTCCTGGTGCAACTTTCAAGCCCCCGATGACTTCGAAGCACTTAATTCAGCTACATTGAGCCAAGTAGCATAGCTACCCTCCGACGTGTCTACTTTCCGGGGGCAGGCCCCCGGAGGGCGTAATGACATCACTCATATGATCAGCATTAATGGCCTACCTAATAACGAGGCTGATGTCACTGCTGTGGCGGTCGATCCAAACAATCCAAACAACCTCTACTTCAGAGTTGAAGGTGACGAGGGACTCTACAAGCTCGATCTTTCGCCTATCAAGGATGATTCCAAGGACGCTGATGAGTTCAGCAATATCATGCGAAAGCTTCCTAATGGGTTCAATCAAGACTTGAAGTAAGAATCCTTACGTATTTAGCCCCGCTGTATCACTCAGCGGGGTTGTTTCGTTTTTTGAATTGAAACTAGAGCTTTCGTGGTCTGCGTTTGCTTGACATGTTCGCCAAGGTAGTTCGGGATGGTGGAAGGTGAACAGATATATAAAATCACATAAAGGTACCGTAACAATAATGATTATCGGTTGTATTGGAGCTTTGGGTGTGGTGCACTAGCCGAGTCCATCAAGATTCGAGAAAGGCCTAAATATGAAGGCTATGAAGGCTTTGGGTGTAGTAGCACTACTATCGATTGGCGTCACGGCGAATGCTTTGGCAGCATCGCCAGCACATGCCACACCAGCAGAAACTGACTCTTACGAGCGCATCGCTCAGACGACGATTGAACTGCGTGAGAAAGAGCACATTGATCCGAAGGCTGAGACTCCAGACCATATCGTACAGCAAGTTTTAAATGAATCCGGCTCTGCAGGGGATAAAACAGGCCTTCGAGACTCCGGCGACAATTATGGAACCAACATCGGTAGGCATGAAGCGGCAGCCTGCGCGACCAATCCTTATGATTGTAAGCGCGCGAAATCAGCAATCAAGGACGCGGAACGTATTTCCTCGCAAACGTTTCCAAACAAAGTAACGAACGATAACATTCAGGACGCTGATAGGCATTGTGTATGGCAGGCGCTGACAACGATCCGGGCTAACGCAGATTTTGCACGAAAAATTGGCGATGCCCACGAAACAGACCATCCTGGTTCTCCTGAAGCTGGGCACATGGATCAAACAAACAATGCCATTGGTCGAGACATTGGATTGCGACACGAAGGAGATGAAGCGGGCGCCATCAATGAATGTCATGCGCAGGCTAAAAACGGTGGTTTGATCAAGATAAACTGATTGGTAAGGAATTTGTTGTGAAAGAAAGAACGATCATTCCGGGAATACTTTTTGGAATTGTCGTGGGCGTCGCAACCCTTTACGGCGGAGTGGTCCTGTCCACATGGCTTCCAATACCTTTCGTCTTCTATGGGCTACCTCTACCTTCATTGGTGGTGTGGGGTGTATTAGCCATGTCTGTCTACATGTTGAAAAAGGGTCGGCTTAGCGACCGATCATGGCGTGCTTTTGCCTTCACATTCGCTGCGGCTTTCGTCGTATCAGCGTTCTTATGGGTGAGCACCATTTCTGGCTATGGAAACTTCGCATAGCCTATAGATATGGAACCGCTGTAAGGCCAATTACAGTTAGTCCCTGGACCTGACCCCCATTCGGTGGACACCTGATATCCAGCCCAGTCGAGCTGGGAAGAAAGGTAATCTACCATCATGTC
>NZ_JBEHFV010000059.1:0-3317 GCF_040225855.1 Corynebacterium sp. KPL2850 | reverse complement strand
AAGTGAAATAATCCTAATACCAGCACTCCAGACCGGCTAAACATATAACTTCACCAACACATCCTGTCGTTTAGGCCACTATAAACGGGGGTAACGTGTCGGGGCGGTTTTGTATGGTATATGGCGAAAGCATGTTCTAGTAAATCTCTCGAAAGAAAGTCCATGAATGCGCCATATTATGCCAATACCAATCCAGAAAATTCTACCTCCCGTGCAGCTACGGAGATTAGGAAGGCGGAATACCAGTTCTGGGAGAAGCTTCATCCTGGCTCAGATGACGATATCGAAATTATTAGCCAATCCCTGTCTAACTTAACTGGGGCGCGTCAGTCCCGAATTAGGAATATCATTTTCGCCTTCGAGCGTCTAAAGGAACTGCCGCGGCTGCGTGCCCGGCAAGAACAGCATTTTCATTTAGATTTAGACCGACTCATCACGATAGACCAAACCCTAGCCAAACTCGGCGCCATTGATGCGGAGAAGAAAATCACTATCGATGACGCCCTGACCAACTACTTGACCCCAACTCGCCCCAATCAAAAGCTGCCCTCGCACCGTAACCTGCGCCGCAAGCTGCGTGAGCTCATCGTGCGCCTCGATCCCTCCATTGCCGCCCGGGATCCCCGACGCAAGCAAACCTATAGCGTTGAACCTACAGGTGGGGAGTGGGCTGCGGTTTGTCTGGACGTTGGACTAGAAACCGCCGAGATAATCGACCGCAATATCCGGGATATCGCTACGGACAAGGACCTCACGATGGCCGAAGCTGCCGTTGAACTGCTGACTGGAAAAGCACAGGCTAAGGCCAAGGTCGTGTTGAATATGTATCGCTGTGACCTGCCGGATGCACCCGCGTTTGTGCAGAACCTGGGGTGGGTATCGCCGGAGACTGCAGATGACTTGCAGGCACGGGCAACCACGACGAGGGACATGGAGAAGGCCGGTCAGGCGGAAAGCACTAACTACGTGACACCGCCGGATATCCGGGCGTTCGTGGAGGGTTTGGATGGCACGTGCCGGTGGCCAGGCTGCACGCGGCCGGCAGTGGCTTCCCAGATGGACCATCGGCACGACTTTGCGGATGGCGGTCCGACCTCGGCGGCGAACCTTACGTGCTTATGCCAACACCATCACAATATAAAGACCGATGGGAGGGCCTTTTATATCAAGGACCCGATAAGCGGGGACATCGTCTGGCTTTTCGATGACTCTACGTGGGTCTATGACTCGGCCAGTGGCCCATTGGCGCCCAAGAACCGCAGGTGGGCGCAGACGGTGGCACAGGCGACGCAGAAGCGGCGGGAGAATGCGCATGCAGATGCGCAACAGTTAAAAGAAGAACTTCGGGAGGAGTCCACGCATGAAAAAGGGGACAGCGATGACACTGTCCCCGATAAGTAATTGGCTTCCTAGAGGTACATCAAGATAAGGCAGATGATCCACAGGAGGTTGAAGACGCCGCCGAAAGCGGACAGGGACTTCTTAATGGAGCCCAGGTTGGCGGTATCGCCGGACTCTAGGGCTGCCTGCGCCGTGCGCTGCTTAGGAAGGATGAGGAAGAAGAGCAGGCACCACGCGATGATGGCCACGAGGATGGCGATGTGGAAGTTGACCTGGCTCTTGAAGGTTTCGATATCAGACAGGAACACAGCAAGGCCAAGGACCGGCACGAGAGCGGAAATGTAGCCGTAAGTATTGGTGATGTTGTGCAGGTTGCGGGCGGCGCCGAGGGCCGTCTTATCGCCCTGCGCTGCGCCCTGCAGCTGAGTCTGGTAGATGGAGGTGGAAATGCACACGGGGCCAAGTAGAACAATGGCCGCTGCCACGTGCAGGAAAATGAAAAAAGTAGTCATGGAGGATGCCCTTCAGTTAAGAAAAGTTGCCTTGTTCACCCTAATCAATTTCCCAGCTAGAAATCGAACCGACATTGCCTTCTCATTGCACGAATGTCAGCACGAGGCAACGGTAACTCGTACTTTCGCGCGATTTCTGCGAGGCGCCGCGAGTAATCGCAGCGGTTGGCGGGCGGCAGCCACTCGGAGGGGAGGGAATCGGACTTTTCCTGATTGAGCTTCCGGCTGGTCGCCACCAGATTGAGGGGATCGTTGGCGAAGCGGATCTTGGTGTCTTGGTCCCATTCTGCAGCACCCATGTCATATGCGGCGGAAAGAGGGAAGATGTGGTCGACCTCGATGGGGGAGGTGGCTGAAATCATCTCACCCGCGTAGGGGTCATAGATCGTGCCGGATTGCGGCCGACAGTTTGCGAAGGCGTCGCTGGCTTGGTTCTCCATGATGGCCTCGCGCGTGGTGCATGCGCCGTTGGGCTGCCAGCCGCCGAACTCGTCGCGGTCGTAGCCTGGCAATTCCGCGCGATCCGGCACTGTGGAGACATCAAAACGCGGAAAAGGCCACGCATACCATGCGATAACGAGAGCGGTTATGCATGATAGCGCGGCCAAATAATAGGACTTCATGTCCTATTGGACTCCGCGAGGAGCGGGAAGGTTCCTACTTGTTATCGGAAACCTTTTCTGCTGCTTCCTCGAAGTCCAGGGAGTCGTCCTTCTCAACGAGCTTGGCAAGCTTCTCGGCTTCCTCGAACTCGTCCAGGACCTCCTGGTCTGGCTGCTTGGTAGCCAAGGTGACCAGAACGGTAACGAGGAGTGCGGAGAAGAAGCCTGGGACCATCTCGTAGAGGGAATCGCCAAGCGGGGACATTCCCCAGCCGATGGCGACGACTGCACCGGTAACCATACCGGCGATTGCACCGGTTGCGTTGAGGCGCTTCCAGTACAGAGCCAGGATAACGAGCGGACCGAATGCGGAACCGAAACCAGCCCATGCGAAGCCGACCAGGCCAAGAATGGAGTCGGACGGGTTGATAGCCAGGAGTGCGGCGATAATCGCAATGGCCACAACGGCGGTACGGGACAGGTTAATCAGAACGCCCTCGGAAGGCTTGCGCTTTGCGATGATGAGGTAAAGGTCCTCAATCAGGGAAGAGGAAACCACGAGCATCTGGGAGGACATAGTGGACATGATCGCTGCCAAAACTGCGGTCAAGACGAAACCAGCAGGCAATGGGTGCATCATGGCCTGAGCCATATCCAAGAAGATGGTCTCGAAGTTCTCTTGGTCAGTAATAGTTTCACCGAACTGGGTGAAGTACACAGTGCCGGTAAGCGCAACGAAGATAGCGCCGATGACGGAAAGGCCCATCCAGGTGATGCCGTAGAAACGGGACCTGACCCCCAGATGGTGGACACCTTGAAACCAGCATCTCGCTGGGGAAGTGAGGTACCTTTCCACCATGCC
>NZ_JBEHFV010000058.1:0-4009 GCF_040225855.1 Corynebacterium sp. KPL2850 | reverse complement strand
AACCGAGACTTCGGCTATACTGACCAAAGCAGCATAGCTAGCCCCCGATGTGTCCACTTTCCGGGGGTCGGGCCCAGCTGCGTAAAGCCACCCGCAACAGGGTGCAGTTCACTAACGATGAATCCGCGCTCAAGACGCTGTGGTTGATGATCTGCAACATTGAAGACAAACGAGCCGCAAAGAGAGCGAAACAAGGCAAACGAGCCTCGGCTACCGCCAGCAGGCTCGTGGAAGGAGCCCGAGTTTCCGGCTGGAAACAAGCCATCAACCAAATGGCCGTAGCCTTTCCCGCCCGCTTCGACAAATACCTATAAACCTAGCCCCACACACAAACAACTTGACACGCTCTTCACTGCTGAACTCTTCTGGGGAAAAACTCTGGGTAATAAGAAACGCTTCATTTTTCCGAGCCGTGGCAGCACCGTGCACCCAGTTCAGTCCTTTCGTGCACCAGGCCTTAGGCGAGGATGCCGCATCGAGCGAGAAGTACGTCATGTGTGCCGCACGTTGGTTCTCTTCCCGTGCGTCCTCTCCCCGGCCGTAGGCGGCATAGATCACCGCACCCATAGCGTGCGTAGACCGCGATACTTGCACCACGCTCATCGAGGCACCACCGCCAACATATTGGCCTCAGTCATACTGACGATGCTGTCCATTGACTCGTGAGAATGAGCAATCATAGACAGCACCTTGCGCAGAGAATCCACGACCTCTTCCGGCACGCCTCCGGCGTTAAGATGCCGCGCGATCTGGTTGAGGTTATTGCCCTGGCGGGCAAACTCAGCCAGCAGCTTCTCCAGTGATGGATCGCGCACACAGTACACGTGCTCGACTTGAGGTTTCTCACTAAGGCAGAGAAACCTCAGAGCCTTGCGCAGCACCTCGCTGGAGGAGTCCCCGAGATAACTCGTGGCCTCCTCCAGCAGACGCACCTCCGCATCTGATAGGCGCACTGTTACTCGCTTACTCATAACAGCGCCTCCTTCCTGATTGCTCCGTTGCTTGGGTCTGATGCCGACTTTGTCGGCAACAGACCGGACATGTTCACTCGGTCGTTCATCGGTTCCTCCCGGCTACGCTCATGGGCGCGAAGCGCCCATTTCGCTGGCCAGGGGCGTAACCGATTTCCCTCCCTCGCAAACATGCGGCAAGCAAACCCCTGCGTCTGACGACTCCGGGGCGACCGCGTTGCGGTCGGCTTGCCAGGGAGGGCGCTACGCCCCTCCCCAGACCCCACCCAGTTGGGCACCGAACAACGACACATCAGACCCACCCCTGGGACTGATGCGTGCCGTTTGAGTAGCCGCCTTCGGAACCGTTATAGGTTCCAGAAGGCTCGCTACCCTCGGTGCCTGCCGAGTCGGAAGCGGCCCCGCCTTCCGACTCTAAGCCGAGCGCATCCGCGCCCGGCTCCCGGTCAAAAACCGCGTCCAGGAACTCTGTGACTGTGCGGTTTTTGAACCCGGCGAAATCGCCCTCTTCGTTGTCGATTTCGAGAAGAAGGGTGCCCAGTTCCTCGCGCACCTTCCGTTCCGCTTCACGCTTCTTCTTGGCGATTCGCCGACGCTTCCGTTGAGCCTCTTTCTTAATCTCCTGGCGCTTCTTTTCGGCATCCCTCTGAGCCTCCTCAGCCAGCCCATCGACGGTGCCTAATTCCGCAAGAGCCTTCTTAATGGACGTGGCTACCTTAGAATCGGTCATAACTTAAAACTCCACTTCGTAATCGTCATTTTCTGGTTCTGCCTTCGTGCTCTCTTGTGGCACAAACGGCGTGAACTTCCGCGTCGGGTTCCAGGCCCCGTTAATAGCCTCCCTGCGCCGCTGGCGTTCCGCCTCCTGGGCGCGAATGCGCCCCAGAGACTCCCGGCGCTTGCGCTCTTCCTCGCGCTTCTTTTTATGCTCTGCTTCCTGCTCAGCTTCACGCTGACGCGCAGCCTCGCGCTCTGCAGCTAGCGCTTCCTCACGCTTAGATTCCGCGATCATCTCTTGCAGTTCTTCCACCGAGGGGGCCTCTCCCTCGGTGGAAATATCCGGCATCGCTGCCACGGCATCGCGGGCCTTTTGAGCTTGCGCGGTATACTCCGCTGCTATCGCTTCCAGGCCGTCGAGGCCGCTCGAGAGTTTGCCAAAATCTGCCCCTATAAGCCTCGCGATATTTACCGAGGCCCGCTGTTCTTGGTTCACCAAAGCCTCTGCCTTTCTGTACTAGGTGACTAATATCTACGCGGGTTATTACCCACAGCATTAACGTCTCTGTGACGTTAAAACCGGCTAGGGAGGGCTACGAGTAAGCGGCATAGCAACCCCCTACTTACACTCAGACCAGTTCTCGCCAGGGCCAGCTGCATCGGCAAGAACCGGGATACTTATTCCGTCTGCTGCGGGCAGCTGCACTGACTCAAAAGCCTCAAGCACGCACTGCTTGATCTCCCCCGCACGCTCACGTGGCACAGAGAGAACAATCTCGTCGTGGACGAAGATGCGCACCATCTCTAGCACCTCCTTCGGGAGGTTGAGAACGCCCTCCAGGAACACGTCACGCGCTGTGCCTTGACCGTATGCAGCCGGTGCTTTGGTATAAGCCCTATCTCGTGCGACAGCTACACGACGACCGAAGCCGGTGGAAACCCAGCCACGAGTCTTAGCACTCTTGCGCAGATGCTCCTTGAAGGTCTCAAGCTCCGGGAACTCACTATGCAGACAGTCGAGCTGAGACCGAGCCTCAACCACAGAGATGCCAGCATGGTCGGCAAACGACTCTGGCCCCATGCCGTAGTTCGCGGCGTGGCCAAGAGCTTTAGCCTCGGGCCTGCGAGATGCATCTCCAAATACACGGATAGCCATCTCTGTATGTGCGTCACGCCCAAGCGCGAACAACTCGGCGTAGCGCGCGTCTGAAGAACCTGCTGCCATGCATCGCGCGTCGATCTGGGAGAGATCCACGCTGACAAAGACCTCATCTGCGCCGTCCGGCAGAATCATCTCACGCTGGCGAATGAGCCGCTCATCGCGCGAGCCGAAGACAGTCATTCCAGGCTTCGTGGTGCTGAGACGTCCGGTCGTCTGGCTGGAGCGGATGGATGGAAAAACGCGGTCGCCGCGCAAGTACTTCTTAATGGTCGAGGCAGGCGTCGAGGCCTGCAGCAGTGTCTCTATTTTGCTTGCCAGCTCCACCACTTCGGGGATGTCGGCGTGCTGCTCAGCCAGCTCCTTGAGTGCCTTCGCGCTGATAGAGATAGCCCCATTTACCGTGCGCGGCGCGGCCACTGTGAACCTGTCGAGGTAGTCGGCAATGGCTTGCTTACCAGCAGCTGAGGCCCACGGAGACTTACCCTCGTCAGGGATGCCGACGGTGTCGACGAGCCAGCGGCGAATCGCAGACTTTGTCTGCTCTTCCTCACTGAGGAAGGCGTCGACCTTGGCAGTGTCCACCCGGATTCCCTGGGCCTCCACGACGGCGAGGGCGTGCATCTTCTGATGTTCGCGGCGCAGGTAGTCATCACTGACGACCTCGCCGAAAGTAAGGAGGAGCTTGTCATACACCGCGACGTTGGCGCGGACATCTTGCAGGGCGTAGGCGACGTAGTCGGCATTGTCAGTGGGGATCCTGTCGAAGCCGCCATACTGCTTAGACAGCGTCTTCAGCGCGGCTTCACCGTCACTGAGCAGCTTGCCGTCAACGCCGCAGCGGGACGCGACAGCGTCGAGGTTGTACTTGAGCCGTTTATCTCCGCCAGCGGCCAGCCGGGCCATCACCAGCGTGTCGCGGACCTTATCGGCTACGACCAGGGCTTCCACATCCAAGCCATAAAGACGGTGCAAAGCGGGGAGATCGAACTGTAGGATGTTGTGGCCCACGACGATGTCGGCACGCTCTAGCAGTGGAATCAGCTCACCAGTGATGTCGGTGGTGGCGACAGGCTCCGCACCGTTGGGACCTGACCCCCAGATGGTGGACACCTTGAAACCAGCATCTCGCTGGGGAAGTGAGGTACCTTTCCACCATGCC
>NZ_JBEHFV010000057.1:0-4226 GCF_040225855.1 Corynebacterium sp. KPL2850 | reverse complement strand
GTCTCGCCATAGTAGTCATTCTGGTTCATCTCCTTATGCGGGTTAGGTTCCCACACACAAACCATTAGACACTCTCGTGTCTAAGGGACGGTGGCGGTAGCCATTGCGGGTATTAGTCCGTTGTGGAGATACCGTGGCGTAATCAGCGCCGCAGACAGTGTCAGCCTGGGCCGAAAGTATCTGGTTAATGAAGTCTGTCAGCATCTGGCGCATCAAGTCTGGGGAGGCTTGGGTGAGCAATTCTTCCAGATACGCAGTGGGATCGATATGATGGGGGTTAGCGGCCATCGCGGTTACATTCCTTTCGAGGATAAGTAGAAGTTGATTCGAAAGGTACCCGTGATGGTCGCCTTATTGTGCACCGGCACGAGGCTTACCACGGGTTACAGATACACCACACTAGTGGACGCAACCTGTGCCTTTAGCGCCAAGCAACGCACGGCGCGCTCGACGACGCACCCGCTCGACGTGCTCAGCCTCATCGAAAAGTTCGCGCTGCGCGCTCGCACCCAACGCGATGCTTGGGCCATACGCTCCGAGTTATGTGAGTTCCGCGGAAGCGCCACTGCCTTGCGTAAGCGGGCGCGCGACCTCTTGCGGGAGCTACAGCCGCCCCGCACTCCCAAGAAAGGCGTGCGGATCACCCGCCGGCCGCGCGGCCCGTGGTCGTTGACCATCACCGGGGAATCCGCCGACGTCGCCGATATGCACTCTGCCCTCGATAACGAGCGCCCATTGGAATCGGTCAAGTCCATCTTCTTCGGCGGGAAGTCCGGAGCGCGCACTACCGCTACCACCCAGGTGGTCATCACCTTGGACGAGCTCGACCGCATCGTCGATGGCGATGGCGAGGAAATAACCCTCCAGCTCACCAATGGCTCGCGAATCAGGGGCGCTGACTTCGTCACCCGGGTCCTAAGCTCCCACGGGTACATCACGCTGGTACACCCTGTAGAGGCCAAGGGCCAAGGTTGTTGATGGTGATCCGGTAGAGGTCTCGGGGGTCTTGCGCACGGCCCGGGCAGCCCAGGCTTCCATGATCTGCTGGACGGTGCGCTTGCGGGCTGGGGTCGATCCACTCCTCGCGGTGAAGCGCGCGCACTTGCTCCTGGAGCCAGGCTTTGGCCTGCTTCTCGGTGTCGAAGGTCTTGGAGTGCTCCCGGTCGATGTTGTTCCGGTAGCGGGCTACCCAGCGGGTGCGGCCTTTGGTGTAGGTGCTGTCAGCCTTCTTGCGGGGTTTGGTGACGCGGCGTTGGATAGCCGTGCTATGCTCCTTGGAGGTGTTTGATCCTCGTGGTGGGGGACAGGCCCGTTGTTTCCCCGGTGGTGCGCAGGCCATCGGGGATTTTCTCATTGGGATCCAAGCATAGCACGGAGGGCCACGGGTGATGTTCCCGTGTCCCACTGTGCTGGGTTTATCCTTTTGGTATGGGAGCGAAGGTTCCGTCTAGCACTATTTTTGCTGGACTCATTTTCGCTTCAACTGCTATGGATACGGCTTCGTCAAGATGTACAGCCATGAGAGAGATTGGATGGTTGTCATCCCTAGCGCATCTCTCAAAGTAGTCTATCCACTCTGAATCGATTAGTGCTATCGGAATGGAACTGACTACGTTCTTGGCGTGACCTCGGACTATATTGACCCTTAACCCATCGTCATCTTCCATAAGATGGAGCCGCTTGTGGTTAGCAAAGTATGCCACGAGTTGCTCCTTGATGGAGTTGGCCTGGGGTGACATCAGTTGCACCCGTCATCCGTCGGAAAAGTGGTGAGCACTTCATGCTTGTCGGTCAGGATCGTCCTTGTTCGCTTTGTCTTGACGACTTCTCCAGAGTCCTTGTTGACGAGATAGATCTCTGAGCTGACACACCATTTGCCACCATCTTGCGGGGCAGTTTGATCGGGATTAGTGATGTTCTTGGTGAGCGCCATGTCTGCGATGTCGCGCCAGTTACGTCCCTCGATGTCGGCGAGTGTTTGCCACTGCGGGCCGTGGCGGTTGACAATGTGGCGGAATCCGACGTTCTCAGTTCCGCATTTCAGGGTGATGTCGCCAGCGCCAAGCTGGTTTTCTGGCGGCCCGTAGGGGCCACCGTGCCATGTGCGGATCACCTTGCCAATGTCTTTTGCTCCGTCTTGTGGGCAAGCGCCCCAAACCGCAGGATCTGGCATGTCAACAGCCTGCGCGGGGATCGTAGTGAGTGGGCCGAATACCGCTGCGCTAAGGCTGACCGCAAGTAGTCTTTTGATTCTAATGTCCCCTCCTTAACTAGTGTGACTGGGATATCAATCATGGTAGGGTAGCGCCGCAGGTTTCACAACCGAGAAGAAGAGATTCCCCTCACGTCAGATATGTACGAAAGCGCCCCTGGCTTGCATGAGGTCAGGGGCAGGTAAGGAGTTTTGCAGGGGGCTACAGGGCGGCGTCGAACTTCGCTGCGCACTGTTTCGTCCATCCGGTGGTGCCGTCGGTGAATACCGTGGTGCCACGCTGGTAAAGGGTGTGGTCGGTGAGGCAGTGGGAGGTGGTCTGCCCGGTGTCCTGTACGGGCGGGGCAGGCGGTGCCGTGGCGTCATCGACCGGCTGGGCGGGTTGCGCGGGTAGCTTTGAGGTGTTGTCATCACCTTGAGCAGGGGCCGGAGCCCCCGGAAGATCCAGTACCCAAGCCTTCGTCGCACCTCGGGGTGAGATGGTGAGATTTTCCGCGTTCGCAGGTACCGCGTAGACGTTCTGCGTGCGCTGTTTTCACCCACGCGGGTGAGGCTATCCCCTGTGGGGGACAAAGATTCGCAATCGAATGCGATGCCCAGCGGCTCCGAATATCCGTCCTTCGTGAGCACTTTCGCGTCGCCGGTGGTGAAGGAGAAGTTATCCGACCAGGAGTACTCATTGACGGCGATCTCCGCGTCAAAGGTGAGATAGGTCTGCTCCTCGGTGGGGCGTCTACGTAGCTGGCGACTCGGGGACACTGGTCATGTAGAGCCACGTTGCTGATAGTGACGTCAATGTCGCAGGTCCGATCACCATCGCAGGTGATGGTGAAAGGCTCTCCTTCATTGATGGTGTCCAGTGTGGGGTCCGAGGACGCAGCCACCTCGGTGGAAGGAGCGGCTTCCGCAGTCGTGGTGATGTCCTCCTTGGCCTCATTAGCGCTGCTGCACGCGGACAGGAGCAGGGCAGCGGGGATCAAGACGCCCAGGGGCCGGATAGTGGTGCACTGCATGATGGGTTCCTTTCTAGGTGGGGCTACTCGCAGGCCACGCCGTCGCCGTCTTTGTCGAGATCGCGGCTGTTACCGGAGCTGTCTGTGTAGAGCGGAGCAGCACCGGCAGCACGCACGGCTGCGCAGTTCTTGTAGTAGGTGGATGCTGCAGGGGCGGGGCGACAGGAGCTTCATAGGCGGGAGCAGGATCCGCCACAGGGGCCGGAGCGTTAGCCTCCTCCACGTCCCCCGCAGCTGTGTCGTTGCTCTCCTCGACAGCGGTTTCCACCGGCTCCTCAACCTGCTCTGGCTCCTCCTCCTGGGTGACCACCTCGGTCAGGGTGACCTCTGCGGTCACAGCCCCCTCTGAGGTCACCTCCACAACGCAGGTCTGCATCGCCGTAGGAGTCTCCACCACAGGCTCCTTCTCGGGTACGTCGCTCTCTGTCGCCGGGACAATCGCAGACCCCACAACCAGCCCCACGATGGACCCGATGGCAATGACAGGCCACCGCCGGTTGACCTTCTCAGCGGCGGGCGGCTTACCAAGCAGGTACGATCCGCTTCGGACAAGAACGTGTAATTCTCAACCCCCTTCGCGGCTTCCGCAGAGCGTCCCTGTCGTGCTTCTCACAGTACATCCACCAGCCGCCAGGCAAGATGATCGCGACCCCCATGATGACCGCACCGATGAAGGTTCCAACACCGCCCTTCCCGATGCTGAGGAGACCTCCGAGCACCAACAGCACCCCGAGGATGATGGAGGCCCAGGCCAGGACGGTTTTCCAGGTTGGCGGTTTATGCTGCTCAGCCATAATTCAACTCCCAGTATCTCGTGTCACAGGGGGTACGAAAGTATCCTAAGCCGCCCAGCTCGCAAGGCAGAACACAACGCGGGTAGCGGGGGGTGTTCCTATGTAGTTTGTCAATCTCGCGGGTGGGGTGGACGGGGGCGGATCCTCAACTCGGGATTTTTTAGGTGTGTTGTTTTTGCGCGCGACTTGTAGCCGACTGGGATTTTT
>NZ_JBEHFV010000056.1:0-4420 GCF_040225855.1 Corynebacterium sp. KPL2850 | reverse complement strand
TAAACCCCTACCCCCACCAACACAAAATGTCGTTTAACTCGACACGCCGAAAAACAACACGTTTTGTCGTTTAACCCAAAAAGTCCGGCTTCCCAAAGGAAGCCGGACTGATGCTGTGGAGCATAGGAGAATCGAACTCCTGACCTTCTGCTTGCAAAGCAGATGCTCTACCAATTGAGCTAATGCCCCATTGTCCGTGGTGGGCCTAGCTGGAATCGAACCAGCGACCTCATCGTTATCAGCGATGCGCTCTAACCGACTGAGCTATAGGCCCTTTAGCGGAACGAGATGTAACTTTACATACTACCCCGGAAAGAACACAAATCGGCAGCTCAAGGCGGTTTTCAGAGGCACTCTTCGTGGGCTGACGAGAACGCTACTCCGCGCTTAAAACCAGAAAAATGCCGACAACATTTGCTGCCGGCATTGTCTCCCACTCACAGTGGCCTAGATGTCATCCAAGCTGACCTTTAGCCCGCCGAAGACATCCACGATGGCGTTATAGATGACGGCCATGAGCGGTGCGAGCAAGGTGAACAGGACGGCGAAAATAACACCAATCAGCGCGCTGGCTGCGATCACCACACCAAAGGTGACCTCAAAGCCGCCGCCGATGCCACCAACAAGGCTATTGACTGACTCCCATATGCCCACCTGGTGCAAACCGATGTACAGCAGGCACACGGCCAGCAACCACGCGATGAGTCCGACGAGTGACAGGGCCAGACCAACGCGAAACGCCGAGGTGGGCGAAATGTGGTGGATGGTTACGTCTCGTCGTTTCATGTCCTACTCCTCATCCTTGGAGGCATCGCTACCTTTGTGGTGCTCTTGCTGGACCTCATCGACGGTCTTTTCGCCCTTGGCCACAGCCTGTGCGTCTTCCTCACCATCTTCTTCGACATTGCGGTCGATGGCAAGCAATTCGACGTCATCGGCAAGGTCAACCAAGCGCACGCCCATCGTGGCGCGCGAGGACGGACGAATCTGGTTTACTTCGGTGCGAATAACCCCACCGGCGGAGGTAATGGCGAAGATTTCATCGTCTTTATCAATGGAAATGGCGCCAATGAGCTTGCCGCGCTTCGGGGTGTACTTGAAGGTCATGACACCCAAGCCACCGCGGCCCTGCGGGGTGTATTCCTCAATGGCGGTGCGCTTGCCGTAGCCACCCGAGGTAGCAACGAGCAGGAACTCGCCGTCGTGGACGACGGACATCGCCAGCAGCTGGTCATCGCCGCGGAAGCGCATGCCCTTCACGCCGGCGGTAGCGCGGCCCATGGGGCGCAGCTGGTCGTCATCGGCAGTAAAGCGAATGGCTTGGCCCTGCTCAGAGGTCAGCAGGATGTCATCGCCCTCAGAAACGAGCTGGGCGCCAATGAGCGCATCTCCCTCATTGAGGTTGATGGCGATAAGGCCTGCGGAACGAGCGGACTCGTAATCGGTCAGGCGCGACTTCTTCACGCGGCCCTGCTGGGTGGCCAGAACCAGGTATGGCGCATCCTCGTAGGACTGGATCTGAATGACCTGGGCGATCTTTTCCTCCGGCTGGAATTCCAGCAGGTTGGCCACGTGCTGGCCACGGGCGGCGCGGCCGCTCTCCGGCAGCTCGTAGGCCTTCAGGCGGTAGACGCGGCCAAAGTTGGTAAAGAACAGGATCCAGTCGTGCGTGGAGCAGACGAAGAAGTTTTTCACAATGTCATCTTGCTTGAGCTCCGCACCGCGCACGCCCTTGCCGCCACGCTTTTGTGACTTATAGGTATCGACCTTGGTGCGCTTGGCATAACCGGTAGCGGTGATGGTGACCACGACGTTTTCGCGGGCAATGAGGTCTTCATCGGTGACCTCGCCGGAGGCAGGCAGGATCTCGGTGCGGCGCTCGTCGCCGTACTTTTCGACGATCGCCTCCAGCTCATCGTGGACGATCTGGCGCTGGCGTTCCTCGTGGGCGAGGATGTGCTTGAGGTCGGCGATCTCTTCTTCGATTTCTGCCAATTCATCGACGATCTTTTGGCGCTCCAGGGCAGCCAGGCGGCGCAGCTGCATCGCCAGGATGGCATCGGCCTGGATATCGTCGACATCGAGAAGCTCCTTCAAGCCCTCGCGCGCCTCATCAACGGTGGGCGAACGGCGGATCAGGGCGATGACCTCATCCAACATATCCAGCGCCTTGACCAAGCCGCGCAAGATGTGCGCGCGCTTTTCCGCCTCATCCAGGCGGTACTGGGTACGGCGAACGATGACCTCGATCTGGTGCGCAACATAATTGCTCAGCATCTGATCCAGGCGCAGGGTGCGCGGCACGCCATCGACGATGGAGAGCATATTCGCACCGAAGGAGGTCTGCAGCTGGGAGTGCTTGTACAGGTTATTGAGCACCACGCGGGCGACGGCATCGCGCTTCAGGGTCACAACAATGCGCATGCCCACGCGGTCAGAGGACTCATCTTCGATCTTGGAAATGCCGGCGATCTTGCCGTTGGCTACGGACTCCGCGATATTGGAGATGAGGTTATCGGGGTTGACCTGGAACGGCAGCTCCGTGATCACGATGGTCTGCCGGGAACCGGATTCCTCGATGGAGGTGACACCGCGCATGCGGATGGAGCCGCGGCCGGTGGTATATGCATCCTTGATGCCCTGATCGCCCACGATGAGGCCGGCGGTGGGGAAATCCGGGCCCTTCACGCGTTCCATGCAGGCCGCGAGCGCGGCATCCTCGTCCGCGTCTGGGTTCTCCAGCAACCAATAGATGGCCGAAGCCAACTCATTGAGGTTATGCGGCGGGATATTGGTGGCCATGCCCACGGCAATTCCGCCGGAACCATTCATCAAAAGGTTAGGCACGCGGGACGGCAGGACGTCCGGCTCACTGGTCTTGCCATCGTAGTTGGGCGAGAAATCCACGGTATTTTCGCGGATATCGCGAACCATTTCCATGGCCAACGGGGTGAGCTTGCACTCGGTATAACGCATTGCGGCGGGGCCGTCGTTACCGCGGGAACCGAAGTTACCCTGGCCATCGACCAGCGGGTAGCGCATATTCCAGGACTGCGCCAAGCGCACCAAGGTGTCATAGATGGCCGAGTCACCGTGCGGGTGGAATTGACCCATGGTGTCAGAGACCGGGCGCGCGGACTTCACATAGCCGCGCTCGGGGCGGTAACCCGAATCGAACATGGCGTAGAGAATGCGGCGGTGCACAGGTTTCAGGCCATCGCGCACCTCAGGCAGCGCGCGGCCCACAATGACGGACATGGCGTAGTCGATATAGCTCGACTCCATCTCCTCATTAATGTCAATGGGAAAAATCCGATCAAAAAGATCGTCGTTATTGTCACTCATAAGGCCAAATTCTACCTTCTCCGGCCCTTATCGGGCTTATTTGCCGCACCGGTGGTATCACTGTGGTATCACTGGGGCATGGCAATGACATTGCGGCTGACCGCAGAACAAGATCACGCCCTTACCCTCTTGGCCTCCGCGCAAGGCACCTCCAAGCACGAGGCGGTGGTGCGTGCCATCGTGGCGGCGGCCTCGCGCACGCTTGCCGATGCCCACGTGCAAGCCACCGCCCGCGAACTCCTCCCCGGCCGCGCGGATCTAGAGGCCGAAATCCGCAGGGCGCGAAAGACCCACGCATGAGCCCCGAACAGCTGTACCTAGTGGCCCAAGAGTTTTGCGCCCGCTTTAATTTCCGCATCATCAATTATTCCACCTTGGTGGCCGCCGCGGCTGCCAGCACCGCGCGCCTGGAGGGCATAGCCATTCACGGCGATGAGCAACAGGCAGCCCAAGCCATGGCGGAGGTTTTAGAAAAGGTGCCAGCGTTAAACGCTGGAAACCAGACCTTCGCGCAGTACTGCGCCCGCGTCTATATGGCCACTAAATTCGCGTAAAGTATGGCACCATGTCTCACCTTTCTACCTTGATGCAAGGATCCACCCACACCGAGTTCATCGCCGCCTGCGGGGATCTCGTTGAAAAAGTCGCCGCCTCCCAATCCGGCATTTCCGGCATGGCCATTAAAGGCGGATTGGCCGCCGCCAAAAAGGCCGATGCCAATGTCGTCCCCAAGGCGCTGGAGCGGATCCTGCCGGATGTCCTCGATGCCCTGGATCCACGATGGCAGGACTTTGCGGAAAGCGGGAAGGAGGATTTCGGCGCCTTCCTCGAACCGCACCAGGATGAAGTCAGCGATGAGATTATGAACATCGCAGATAAGCACGTGGAAAAGGTAAACTCCGCCGCACTGCGCAAGCCCTATAATTCCCTGCGCGGCAAGGCCACCAAGATCTTAAGCCCGGAAGTTCCTGCATTCGGCCGCGTCGTGCAAAAGCACATGGGGTTGCCCGCAAATCGTGGACACGTAGTTAAGCTGCTTAGGGGTTAAGCAGCGGCCTTCTTATTACCATTTTGA
>NZ_JBEHFV010000055.1:0-4580 GCF_040225855.1 Corynebacterium sp. KPL2850 | reverse complement strand
GTTCATGCCGAGCTCTGCTGATGCTTTGTTCAGCGAGAGGTCCTCGTTGTTCTCATAGAGGGCTACGGCATCGCGTTTGAACTGTTCGGAGTACCTGGACATGATGGTAGATTACCTTTCTTCCCAGCTCGACTGGGCTGGATATCAGGTGTCCACCGAATGGGGGTCAGGTCCGGGTGACTTCGAGGTCGTCGGCTATGGCTGGTAGGCGGTCTTGGTGCCATATGGCGGCAGCTTCGAATTCCACTGGGGATATGAGTAGCTGTGCGGCGTACTCGTCGGCGCGGCGTTCTTGGCGTTGGTCGAAATAGCCGTTACCGGTTGGTAGGTCACCGTGCGCGGCGTGGCCTAGTTCGTGGGCTAAGACGCTGCGGTATTGGGTGCAGGATTGACCACGCCGCGTGCTTATTACCCGGTGTTGGTGGTCGTACCAGCCGGGCGGGCCGCCTGTGTGGCGTTGCAGTGTCACGCCTAGTGCATCCGCTATTCGGTGTAGGTCAGTCATATTCACCATCGGCATCCTCCCTTTCCGCATCTTCGTCTGGACCGCTGTACGCCACCGCACCAAAAGGCATTGAATCAGACGAGCCCGACACGGAGGTCTCTACCCTGCGCGACGCTAGGTCATCGCGTTCGAGTAATGCTCGAGCGGCGCCGCCAAGTTCTATCTTGTCTACGTTGCTTAGAGTGTCTTCAGCCAATCGGTAGACCAGGTCTTCGATGCTGGCGGTGGCGAGAAGTTTGGTATCGCCTTCTAAAAAGTCAAACACCTCACTCCGGGTTAGTTTGTCGAGTTCTACGAGAGCATCAACGGGGTTGATGTTGAGACCGCGTGAAATAGCGATTATGTCCCCTGCTTCGAGCCCGTTTTTCAATCGGAGATTCACGGTATTTCTTGAAGTTTTGAGTATGTCGGCCATGTCTTGGGCGGTGACACGTCGGCCGGCGAGGCTGGCGAATACGCCTTTTACGTCTGCTGGAGTTGTCATATAGCTAACTGTAGTGCACAAAAAAGTTGTCAGCAAGTGGGGGTATAGCTGGGAAAAGGTAATACGGGGGCACCCGCATGAATTACAACCTTGTCAATCAAGCAATGCATGACATACCATGTTGTCACACCCGATAAACGAGAGAAGGAAAAGACAATGTTTCTTATCAGTCTTGACGAGTTGGACCGGGTAAAGCGAATTAATCGTCTATCTACCGCAGTAGACCTCGCAAACCGCACTGGCTTATCGCGAAACACCTGGAACAGCGCAATCAAGAACCGGAAACCGACCCCACAAATACTAAACGCGCTCGCAGAACTAGGCGCCGCACCGGACCGCATCTTGGTCAAACACGACCCCGAAGAACTAGCGGCATAAGAAAAGCCCCGCCGGAGCGGGGCCAACAAGGAACTTATCTAGGAGTATACAACATGGACCGCAGGATTGAACAGGCCCGTGAGGATTGGTTCGCTAACCATCCTTTTGACCCAAACAAGCATTCCGTCCTAGCGCACGACAAGGACGGACTCCCAGCCGGATTTTTCACCCTTCCTGACATGGGAGACATGAGCGTCGTATCCCTGAAATACGGTTATGAATTCCTTGCAGCTGTACGCACCGATGATGACGTTGATGAATGGCTGGCACATATTAACCGAACTGCCAAGTCCCCTGACCTCGCAGGAATCATGCTGGCGCACGCTTTCCGAGGAATCGCCCCCATTATCGTCCAAATCATCGACAACGACCCCGGACTAGCCGAAACCATGAAAACCATCTCTGTCCAGGGATGGGGGCAGGATTTCTAATGCACATCAAAGGTAATCACCCATATGCTGACGCCTTCCCTATGGCGAGCGAAGAAGAGCTAGGGGAGCTGGCTTCGTCTATTGCCGCCGTCGGTCTTATCCACCCGATTGTTCTCACCCCGCAGGGTGAGGTGCTTGACGGTCGGAACCGTCTAGCGGCGTGTGAGAAGGCAGGTGTTGAACCGGCTTTCGAGACCCGCGATGGTGACGATGATGACTACAAGGAGTTCGTCATCGGGGCAAACACGACCGGGCGTCGTGAATCCATGACGACTTCAATCGCAGCAGCTTCCTCTGCGCTCATCCTCGGTCGCGGACGAAGGAAGAACGGTCGATGGATACGCAATACCAATAGTGGTCAGGCTTCTCATAATGGACCCAGGTCCGTTATGGATGATGGTCTTGCAAAAGCTCTGCAAAGAGCCGGCCTAGTGCTCGACGAGTTTGGCCCCAGAGGGCTAGAAGAAGTACGGAGCGGGTATCCGCTAAAGAAAAAGTGGGCGGAGGCAGGGAAGCTCAAGGATGAGCGTGAGCAGGCGGAGGCTCGCAAGGTCGAAGCTGAGCGCCAGGCCGAGCAGCGTGAACAACGCGCCCAAGAGTTCTTCGAGAATGACGCTGCCGCACGCGAATGGTTGGATTCAAAGCCGGATGGCGCCTTTGCGAACATGCGCGCCGCCTTCTCCGCAATCCAAGAAGAACGTGAAGAAATCCGCCAAGCAGAGGAAGCTCGCCGCGAAGCGGAAGAAGCCGAACGCCGGGAAACCGAGGAACGCATCAACCGCCACGCCCGCTACGTCGAAGTCTTCGTGACGAACTTCGGCACCGGACTCGACATGGCGACCAACCCGGAACGCAACGAAATCCTCCAAGCCTGCGAACCACGAATCCGCGACCGGTTCCTCGAAATTGAAAACACCTACCTGAAAGGCAACTAACCATGTCGCTCCGAGATGAACTCCGCAACAAACTGAACAATGCCCGCCCGGAACGCTACGGCGAACAAGAGCGCGACTGGGTTGACGATGTAGCCGATGAAGTCAACCTCGGTGTGGAGGAGCTACGCACCGCAGCTCGCGACTACGTACGCAACCTCGCCCGTGATGTGGAAGGCAAAGCAACGAAGGCTGGAAATAGTCTTATGCGCCAATTTTACCGCACTGGGCAGTTGCCTCTCGATTGGGATGTGACTGGGCACCTACCGATTTCTGTGGAGAACACCGTCACCAACGGCGGACAAGTCAAGACGGTGAAGGAACGCGTAAAGCTCGCATCTGCAACCGCCCGCGACTTCGAACTGTGGGCGGAAGCAGAAGACCGAGCGCGTAATCGTGACTTCGCCGCCCGTGGTGAGGCGGTGCAGGGCGCGCAGATGATTGCGGCGCAGATGCGCGCCACTGGTGCGCTGACCTTCGCGGTGTGGGCGCGTGAGTTCGCTCCGGTGGAGGATTTAGCCGCATAAATCAGCCCGACTTAGCAGGCCTGGGGAGTGCGAGCCTCCCCACGGGCACGGGGACCAGTGTGTCCCAAAGTTTCGTCAAGGTGACTTAACCCCCAAGGGGTTAGGCCTGGGCGGAAAACGCTGTATTGAGAACTTTATAGAGAGCCTATCCCGGCAGAGAACAGTAGCCGGGCCGTGTCCCTGTGGGACTACTTACTAGTGCGAGCGCGGGGCTTAGAACGTCATGACCACTAGTGCCGACAGGCTGAAACCACCTGACCGCCGTAGCGGGCCAAGGGTGAGGGAATACCACGTAAGTGGGCACGATAAACATTTTGCCGTGGATTAGCTACTCCCTGGGTGCGAGTCCTGGGCGCGGCGCTGGCCTCATGGTTTGTGAGGTGAATTGTCAAATGTAGAGGAGGGAGGTGCTGATGATGGTTGCATTGATTATTACCTCTGCGTGTGCCTTGGTTTCTTTGGGGTGCGCTATTTACACGAGCTATATCAACCGGCATTAGCGGTTGTTGTCTTTTGTTGTTCTTCTCCGTCGCTGTCTGTCCAGCATAGGATGTATTGCCCGCGGTAGCCGAGGAGCACTTCGAGGGAGTCGCCGTGGTGGAGGGTGGTGGCGGGTTCGGCGTGCATGTAGGCTGCTTGGTCGTCTCTGGTTGCGTTGATGCTGACGTTGGTGATGGTTTCTCCGGTTTCGTTGGTGACGAAGTAGAGATGATTGTGTTCGTGGTTGAGGGTGACGTTTCGTCGGTTTGCTGCGGCTAGTTTCTTTGTGAATGCGGAGATTGTTGCTTGTGCTTCGGCGATTTTTCGTTGTTCTTCTGCGGCTTGTTCCGCGCTTTGGGCGGCTCGTTTGGAACTTTCTGTTGCTTCTATCTGTGCTGATTCTGCTGATTTTCGTGATTTGGTTGCTTCTGTTGCTTGCCAGATTGCGATTATGGCGGAGATTACGGCGATGACTGTGGAGGTGATTTCGAAGGCGGTCATTCTTTTATTCTATCGAGCGTCTCCGGCTGTTTTGGAGGCGTTGTTGAGCGCAGAGTAGTACATGTTTCACTTTCATTTTTACCTACTACCGGTGGGTTAGTGATTGTGTGATTTTCAAAAGCTACCAGGGTGCAACTCCCTGGCTGCGCACTAGGGGTTGTCAACGGCGGGTTGGACACTGACCGTCTTAAGGGCAGCATCCCAGGTTTTGGTGGTTGAGCACTTGCCGCTGCTGCGCTCTGTTGTCCTGCAACCCCTTTATTTTTAGGACCTGACCCCCAGATGGTGGACACCTTGAAACCAGCATCTCGCTGGGGAAGTGAGGTACCTTTCCACCATGCC
>NZ_JBEHFV010000054.1:0-4639 GCF_040225855.1 Corynebacterium sp. KPL2850 | reverse complement strand
GAACTCACAATGAACATCCTCTCCTACGGACACAAGATCCGTACTAATAGGGTGTCCACTAAACGAGGGTAACCTCAGCCCAGACCATTCTGTACCGGAGAGCACGCGCCATGAGAACCCCGGTATCTCCTTCGGACTGCACCTCTCCAACCATCAAGCGAAGTATTTCGCGCACGAGCTTGAGCGGAGTTATGCCAATGACCATGTCGGCAAGCTTGCAGGACGGACCTGACCCCTTTTTGGTGGACACCTGATATCCAGCCCAGTCGGGCTGGCAAGAAAGGTAATCTACCACCATGTCCAGGTACTCCGAACAGTTCAAACGCGACGGTGTGGCCCTCTATGAAAACAATGAGGACCTCTCGCTGAACGCAGCATCAGCAGAGCTCGGCATCAACCGAGCCTCGCTGCATTCATGGGTCAAGAAGTACGGCACCGGCAAACGTGCCCGCATAAAAGCCATGCAGGATAAAGCCCAAACGGCAAATGAATCGTGAGACGCATCCGCCAGTTGGAAAAGGAATTCTCTAAACTGCGCGAAGAACGCGACATCCTGCGCAAGGCCGCTAAGTATTTTGCTTAAAGCAGGCTCACGGGAGTTCTGCTTCCAGTGTGTCTATGACCACCGAACCGAATACTCGGCTCACACGGATGTGCCAGGTGTTGAAGCTGAATCGTTCCTCGTTTTATAAATGGGTCCAAACCCGTGAACAGCGCAGGTTAAAGATGTGTTCCGATGGTCTTATTGGTGCGAGGATCGCAACCATCTTTGATGATGAGCATGGTCTTTATGGTGCTAAACGCATCGCCGCAAGCCTGAACGAGGACACGGCGTTTACCCCGATCAACCACAAGAAGGTCGCACGCATCATGAAATCCATGGGATTTCAAAGGCTTTACCAAGCGCCGCCGATGTGTCACTACCAGGCGCAAGCCTGGCCACCGTTATTGGCACTTACTCGCGGAAACTTGCAGGTTATGCGCTCGCAGACCACATGCGCGTCTGGGGTTGCCCGCAAATCGTGGACACGTAGTGGAGCTACCTAGCGGTTAGGCAGCGATTTTTTCTTCGTTTCTGGTTTGGGTGATGTGATTTTCGAAATCGACGGGGCTGACCATCCCGAGTGCGGAGTGCCTGCGCCGACGGTTGTAGACGACTTCAATCCAGTAGGCAACGGCCTTGCGTGCGGCATCACGGGTTGCCCAGCGCTTACGGTCGTAGAACTCGGTTTTAAGCGTCGACCAGAATGACTCGGCCATCGCATTATCGAAACACACTCCGGTACGTCCCACAGACTGGTCAATGCCTAGGTTGCGGCACACCTCCCAGAGCTTCTCACTGGTGAATTGGGTTCCACGGTCGGCGTGAAACACCAGCAGCTGGCGAATCGGATCAGTAAAGCTGTCGCGATAGTCCCATAGACTATGGCATAAGTTCTACTGTGTTTTCGGAGTAGCAGCCCGATTGAAGCAATGCATAAATTAATTTATGCATTCACAAAAAGGTCTTGCGGGAAACGGAGAGTTAGACCATCATAATTAATGAGACAGGGTTTCCTTTTTGATTCATGCCTCACTTGACACCAACATCAGCACCAAAGGTTTCATTCTCTCCCGTCGCAAATCTTCCAAATACATTTGAAAGACGTTGCCCGTGAAAGTAAAGAAATTTTTATCCGCCAATTTTGGCGGAATTTATCGGATTACTTGTTTCCCCCACTGCAGTGGCCGCTTAGCCAATTGACTGGACCATCAGCCAAACAATCATTGGTCCGAAAGGCGAGGATCTTCCACTCCGCGTAGGATAAGGAGATGAACCCGGCAGTGTTGGTTTTGGGCTTTCTCACATCAAAGACAGTCACGACGGTTTCGTTCCAGCCACTACAGAGATTGACACAGTTTTACATAACGCCCCCGACTGCAAAGGCGGCTTAAATGCAGGAAATGGCAAGAAAACATGCTCTTACCCAATCAATGGAAGGGTTATGACGGTTGTTGCCACAGAACGAGTAGATCCCGCAAGCGGAGACGGCCGACCTGTCGGAATAATCACTGCTTTCTACCGCTAGGAGAATAGTCATCAATCAATTTGTTTCTATCACAACTGATGAAATCAAGTTTTTGAAAAATATATCAACCCAAATGTTTCAAGACACCATACTTCCAGAGGAAACAATTTTAGCCGGAGTCGGCATCCAAGCGGGAAGAAACAGCGGCTCCCCCGAAAATCAGCTCTGGTACCACTTCGACCTCTTTAACCCTAGACTTCACGAAGGAAACGTCGTTCGCCTTTGGGGAAGATTCCCTGATTTAAGTAGAAATGAAGAATCTATCGAGTGGGATGAAATACTTCAGGGCTCTGGTTTCGTAGAGATGTTCCTTACCTCAACTCCCGAAAAGAATAAATTAAATTCTATGGAATATATCCAGAAAGGATGATTGTCAATGACGTGGAAAAGGGTCTCATTTTAATGGGCTGCACTTTACTAACTGCAGTGTCCCCCGTCACCGCCCACGCATCTGAAAATAATCAGTATCAACCTGGGGACACCGTGCCACTCTCTGTCGACCCAGACGGTTTTCTCCCCGACACAACTAAGGGCGGAATTAGTTTCTTTTCCGCTTCGTCCCCGGTTGCTACCTGCGTTAACGTCCAGCCAAGTGCTGACAACGTAAAAGTAACAAATAACTGCCCAGGGAAACAGGGAATCAAAGTCTTAATCGCTTTCGGCAAAGATTCTGAATGCGTATATCTCGAACCTCACGCAACGCACGATCATCACTTCGGCAGCTGGTTCAACCACAGAGCAAGGTTTGATGGAGTTGTTTCCTGCTAATGCTCAAGAATATCTAGGATAGGTATAGTCAGTCTGATTGTCGCGTACACGGTCGGTCTGGGACAATAAAATAACCCCAACCAAGGTCCAAGTTGGTTGAGGTTATCGGACCTAATGGGTTGTGTCCTTTAGTGTGGTGTATCTGTAGCCCGCGGTAAGCCTTGTGCCGGTGCACAGCAAGGCGACCATCACGGGTACCTTTCGAATCAACTTCAACCTATCCTCGAAAGGAATATGACCGCGATGGCCGCTAACCCCCATCATATCGATCCCACTGCGTATCTGTGTGGATTTGGGGTAGTTGGTACCGTGAGTCCGCGTAGTTGGTACCAGGGTTACGGGTACCTGGTACTGCAAGGGTTTTTCTTTCATAGTTGATGTTGGCGACACCACGATTCGTTGGTGTCGCATCAACTTCTACTTGGAAAGAGGCCATTGTTGTGGCTAACTTCAAACAGATCCTTGCGATGTTCCTTGACGGTGCTAGCTATACGCGGATCGCACATACATTCGGGTGGGGCCTAACCCCCGACGTGTCCATTTTCCGGGGGTCAGGCCGCACTTCAGCCTGTGGCCCGGACGGTGAATAAGACCTGCCACAATACTCACTTGCCAGAAAGCGCCGGTGTAGTTAGGTAAACTAGGCAGGGTTGACCATTATCCCCGATTAGTACATGGATTGAGACTACTTACGTGTCTGAAGAACCAACCCTGTATCCCGATACGCCCATTGAGGATGTCACCCTCGAGCGCATCGGTGAGATTTTTGACTCCGAAAAGCTCGAGTACCGCGTAGAAGAACAGACCGTCGGCGAAGGCGAAACGGTAAAGATCCTGCGCACCGGCTTTTCCAATATCGCTATTGCCCTGCAGGTGCGTGACGATGTCCTCGTGGCGGACTCCGTCTGGCGCGGTAATGCCCCAGCCTCGGAGGGCCCACAACTGCTCATGGTTCTCAACAAGTGGAACCAACAGCACTTCGCGCCCACCCTGCGCTTTTTTGAGTCGTCCGAAAATAATCTGGCCGTCTCCGGCGTGCGCGAAATCAACATTTCCCATGGCCTGTCCCGCAACCAGATCGGTGCCTTCGTAATGTCCACCTTGGACTCCATGCTGCAGTCCATGGCTTTTGTTGAAGAGCACTACCCACAGCTTGTCACCTGGGAGGAGCATAACCATGACTAATGCATCCACCGCATCCACCGAAAACAACTTGCCCGAGGTCGATCTGGACCGCGTCGTTGCCGCCATGGGCACCTTCGATATTGAGCTGACCAAGGTGGAAGGCGAAATCGACGCCGCCACCGCCAACCTCAATGGCCTGCCCACCATGTTTGCGGTCTTGGATTCCGTTGTCATCGTGCGCTGCGATGTGCCAACCGATGCCTCATTTTCCAAGGCCGATGCCGGGCTCTTCCTCGCCGCCAACCAGATCAACTCTGTCGCATTTGGCGCGCGAGCCGTTATTTCTGAGCACGATGACATGCTCGTCGTCCGCACCGAGCGCGACATTCCCGCCGCGGCCGGAATGACCGATGAGCAGCTCACCACCGCTTTGAAGAAGGCCGTCGACGCCGTCATCAACGGCCAGGACGCCATGGTGTCTGCCGCCGAGGAAATGGCCAAGCTCGGATCTGAAACCGCTGCGAAGGCCGGAAACGGCAGCGAGGAAAACTCCACGCCGTCTGACAACGCTTAAGCCGCCTTACCTAAGGCCTTCTCCCCCGTGGGGTTGCCCGCAAATCGTGGACACGTAGTTAAGCTGCTTAGGGGTTAAGCAGCGGCCTTCTTATTACCATTTT
>NZ_JBEHFV010000053.1:0-5008 GCF_040225855.1 Corynebacterium sp. KPL2850 | reverse complement strand
CACACTATTGAGTTCTCAAACAACATCCACACACCACAAGAAAATTAACCAAACGTTAACCTCTCATCGGCGGCTCGCACTAACCTACCCAACAACCTAAACCAAGTCAAATCCTCGAGCCAAGTCAGTACAAAAAGTCACTAAAAAGTAACCAACCGGCTACCTCTCGGCGACCTGGATAAACCTACACCCCACTCCAAGAAACCCACAAATCCCCAGCACACACGAGAAAAATGCGTACTGGGGAAGGTTAATTAGAAGATTTCTTCTTCCTGCGTCCTTTCGATGGTGGCTCCAAGCCGTGAAAGGTTCTCCACAAAGTAGGGATAGCCGCGGTCGATATGGAAGACATCGTGAACGGTCGTGGCTTCGTCGGCACACAGTGCAGAAAGAACCAGGCCAGCGCCGGCGCGGATATCGGAACTCCATACATGCGTAGAGGAAAGATGCTCCTTACCTCGCACCACCACGTGATGGCCATCAACTTGGGCATCGGCACCTAGGCGGAGCATTTCGTCAACGAACCTGAACCGGGATTCGAAGACGTTCTCCGTAATCACGGTGGTTCCTTCGGCGATGGAGGAAATGCCGATGGCCATGGGCTGGAGATCCGTCGGAAAGCCTGGGAAAGGCAACGTCTGGTAATCCACAGCGGTAGGACGCTTATCCATGCGCACGCGGAAGCCGTTTTCATAGGTTTCAATCTCCGCACCGGCGGACTTCAGCTTTTCCAGCGGAAGGTGCAGGTGGCGCGGAGCAATGCCGCCGACGGTGATATCGCCTTGCGTCATGGCTGCGGCATAAGCCCAAGTGCCGGCCACAATGCGGTCACCAATGACCTCGTGCTCCGTGGGGTTAAGCCGGTCCACGCCGTGGATGGTGACCTCGGAGGTACCTGCGCCTTCGATATTGGCGCCCATGGATTTCATCATCTCGCACAGGTCCACAATCTCGGGCTCGCGGGCGGCATTGTGGAGGACGGTGGTGCCTTCGGCCAAGACGGCGGCGGTCAAGATGTTTTCGGTCGCGCCAACGGACGGAAAGTCCAAACGGATTGTGGAACCGCGAAGCTCGGAGGCCTCAGCAACCACAGCGCCGTGTTCAATGCGGGTGGTGGCGCCGAGTTTTTCTAGGCCGGTCTGGTGCATATCGAGCGGGCGCGAGCCAATCGCATCACCGCCGGGCAACGCAACCTTCGCATGCCCGCAGCGCGAGGTCAGTGGGCCTAGGACGCATACCGATGCCCTAAATTGGCGGACCGCATCAAAGTCCGCGTTCGATTGCGGCGTCGCGGGGGTGGTGATGCGGACGGTACTGCCATCAATTGTCACCTCACAGCCCAAGCCCTCGAGCACCTTCTTCATCAAAGGTACGTCCAGAATCTCTGGGCAATTGGTCAGCGTCGTCGTCCCCTCCGCCAGCAATGCGGCGGCCATGAGCTTAAGGACGCTGTTTTTGGCGCCATCTACTTTGACGGTGCCTGCAAGGCGGGCACCGCCGGAAACAATAAACTGATCTTTCACAGCTTTCTACGCTACCGGTTATCAGGGCAACGCGCCGATCCGGCGGGCGGCATTGACGGCTTCGTAGCGAGTGTGCGCCCCCAACTTGCGCATTACGGAGCGTAGGTAGGACTTGACGGTTTCGGCGCCAATTCCCATTTCTTCCGCCGCTTCGACGTTGGTGTGGCCAAGCGCCACGCAGGAGAGGACGTCGAGCTCGCGGGCAGAAAGCTTGGTCGATTGCTTCACGCGCACGGGAGAGACCATCTGATCGCAGAGTGCCTCAAGTTCCTTGCGCAACTCCTCGTCCTCGACGCGGTTTGCCAGCATGCGCAGCTTGGAGTGGGTGGAGCGAACCTGTTCCCATTCCGCACCGTTCATTGCATGACCGCGGGAGGCCCCTCCTTTTCCGCCATCGGCGCGACGCATCGCGGAATTGACCGCGAGGTCTTGCTCCAGGGTCCGCGCCGTCATCGTGACTTCCTCGATGACCTTATCGCCCAAACGCACTGGGGAGTGCACGCCAACATAGAGCACGCCGCGGATTTCTCGCTGCACAGTAACCGGTACCGCAACGATCGAGTGCAGGCCTTCGTCTTGGATTACGCTGTCATTCTCGTGGGAAATGGTGGTGGCACGCGTGTAATCCGATACGCCCACCGCGCGACGAGTGGTGATGACGCGCCCGCCGACGCCCACGCCGGCATCGATAAGCAGATTCTGCAGCGCCGGTGTACGCAGGCCCACCCACTGGGTAATTTGCAGGCGATTATCCGCCAATAATGTTGCGTACATCGTCACTGGGATTCCGGTGGCGGTTTTGAGAGACGACAGTGCCGCGCGTACGGATTCTTCATCATCTTTGAGGCGATGCGACTCCATGAGACTCTTTCCTCGTCGGGGGTAACCAAGTAGGTGCACCCGATATCCCCGAAAACTTGGGGAGCAGCGGGTAACTACGTGGAATTATAGACAGCAAGTGGGGGTAATTCGAAATCGCCCCTTTGCCTCCGCAGCCGTTAATCCCACATTTCATGCCCGAATAGGTTGTCTGTAATAAATATACCACTCTGTCTACTTAAATAGTGTATCCTTGCGCTTGTACCTGATTTGACCACGAATATGATTCCCAAAGGAGTCCTAATAAATGGCTATTTACAACAATGTCCTAGAGACCATCGGCGGTACCCCCCTCATCCGCATTAACCGCTTGGCAGAGGGCAAGGGTGCCACCGTGCTGGCCAAGGTGGAGTCCTTTAACCCTGGTAACTCCGTTAAGGACCGCATCGGCCTGGCCATCATCAAGGCCGCCGAGGAGTCCGGCGACCTGAAGCCAGGCGGCACCATCGTTGAGGCCACCTCCGGTAATACCGGTATTGCCTTGGCTCTGGCCGGCGCCACCTTGGGCTACGACGTTGTCCTCACCATGCCAGAGACCATGTCCAATGAGCGCAAGGTCCTGCTTCGCGCTTACGGTGCAGAAATCATCTTGACCCCGGGCGCTGCCGGTATGCAGGGTGCGGTTGATAAGGCCAACGAGATCGTCGCCGAGCGCGACAACGCCATCTTGGCTTCCCAGTTCGCTAACGAGGCCAACCCCAAGATCCACGAGGACACCACCGGCCCGGAGATCTGGGACGACGCCGAGGGCAATGTCGATGCCTTCGTCGCAGGCGTCGGCACCGGCGGCACCGTCACCGGTGCAGGCCGCTACCTGAAATCCAAGAACCCAGACGTCTACCTCGCAGCCGTTGAGCCGGCTGACTCCCCTGTGCTGTCTGAAGGCCAGGCAGGCCCACACAAGATCCAGGGCTTGGGCGCCAACTTCGTACCGGACGTGCTCGACCGCGAGCAGCTGGATGAGGTACTGACCGCCTCCCTCGAGGAGTCCATCAAGCTCTCCCGCGCCCTTGCTACCGAGGAGGGCCTGCTGGTTGGTATTTCCGCCGGTGCAAACCTCTCGGCTGCACTGAAGCTGGCTGAGCGCCCCGAGTTCGAGGGCAAGACCATCGTCGTTGTCCTGCCGGACTTTGGTGAGCGCTACGTTTCCACCGTTCTTTTCGAGGACATCCGCGAGGCATAATTAGCCCCCGCAGCCTAGTCCGTGAATAAAAGGCACCCGCCAATCTTGGCGGGTGCCTTTTTGTGACCAGTACTATAGTCCGCATGAGCATTATTAAATATATCCGCGAAGATTTAGCCAATGCCCGCGACCATGACCCAGCCGCCCGCGGCGACGTTGAGAACGCGATCGTCTATTCCGGCCTGCACGCCATCTGGTCGCACCGCGTATCCCACTGGCTGTGGAAGCGTGGCCTGCGGGGTCCTGCGCGCATCCTGGCCCAAATTAACCGCTTTTTTACCGGTATCGAAATCCACCCAGGCGCCACCATCGGGCGCCGCTTCTTTATCGACCACGGGATGGGCATTGTCATCGGGGAAACCGCGGAAATTGGCGATGGCGTGATGCTCTACCACGGCGTGACGCTCGGCGGTCAGGTGCTCACCCAGACCAAGCGCCACCCCACGGTGGAAGATAACGTCACCATCGGCGCGGGCGCCAAGGTCTTAGGCCCCATCACCATCGGTGCCGGTTCCGCCATCGGGGCCAATGCCGTTGTAACGAAGGACGTTCCGGCCGATCACATCGCGGTGGGCATCCCCGCCAAGAATCGGCCTTCAAACAGGCATGAGCGGGTCAAGCTCGTGGATCCGGACTATTACATCTAAATAGACTAAAAGCGGTCCACAGTCTTGTGTGGGCCGCTTTTTGCTGTGCTTAACCGCGCAGCAGATCCTGGTGTTCGGGGTTCTTGTCCATAAAGTGCGCCACAGCAGAGCAGGTGGCGATGACCTTCATACCGGCAGCCCGAGTTTCATCGAGGGCCGCCTTAATCAGCGGTGAGGACAAGCCCTGTCCACGGAAGTCATCCCCGATGACCGTGTGGTTGAACTCGCGGGTATCGCCGGAATCCACGTACTCGCAGATCCCCGCTTCCACACCATCAACGGTAAGCACGAAACGGGACAAATCGGTCTGATGAGAAATTGCTTTTTCCATGTCCCCCATTAAACCAAAAATAGCCCCTCCTTGATAATAAGGAAGGACCATAGTTGTGGCCAGAGCCAGGATCGAACTGGCGACCCCACACTTTTCAGGCGTGTGCTCTACCGACTGAGCTATCTGGCCAGAAACCCGAAGGTTTCCGCGACCTTGACGGGACTTGAACCCGCGACCTCCGCCGTGACAGGGCGGCGCGCTAACCAACTGCGCCACAAGGCCATTTTCAGTTTTGTGTGCCCCTTGGGCACGGGTAATTACTTTACACAGGCGCCTAGAAACAACACAAATCAGCACTACAACGCCGTTTTTCCGCCGCTTGCCGATGCCCCAGTGATGCTGAGGTGGCATCAGCTAGCAGCCTGCAAGGCCTAAACGACAGGATGTGTTGGTGAAGTTATATGTTTAGCCGGTCTGGCGTGCTGGTATTAGGATTATTTCACTT
>NZ_JBEHFV010000052.1:0-5221 GCF_040225855.1 Corynebacterium sp. KPL2850 | reverse complement strand
CTTTTTGTGCCCCGTCGGGTTGGGGAGGCAATGATTTTTCTTTGTAGTAATTTTTGGACGCCAGCATGGGCCTGCTTTTTGTGGGTTTGTGGTGGTTTGTTCTTTTGGTTAGGTTTGGGCTTTTCACGGCCTTTTCAGGATTTTGTTGTTCTGAAATTCTTTTTGTGGAGAGTTTGATCCTGGCTCAGGACGAACGCTGGCGGCGTGCTTAACACATGCAAGTCGAACGGAAAGGCCCTGCTTGCAGGGTACTCGAGTGGCGAACGGGTGAGTAACACGTGGGTGATCTGCCCTGCACTTCGGGATAAGCTTGGGAAACTGGGTCTAATACCGGATAGGACCGCACTTTAGTGTGTGTGGTGGAAAGTTTTTTCGGTGTAGGATGAGCTCGCGGCCTATCAGCTTGTTGGTGGGGTAATGGCCTACCAAGGCGGCGACGGGTAGCCGGCCTGAGAGGGTGTACGGCCACATTGGGACTGAGATACGGCCCAGACTCCTACGGGAGGCAGCAGTGGGGAATATTGCACAATGGGCGCAAGCCTGATGCAGCGACGCCGCGTGGGGGATGAAGGCCTTCGGGTTGTAAACTCCTTTCGCTAGGGACGAAGCTTTTTGTGACGGTACCTAGATAAGAAGCACCGGCTAACTACGTGCCAGCAGCCGCGGTAATACGTAGGGTGCGAGCGTTGTCCGGAATTACTGGGCGTAAAGGGCTCGTAGGTGGTTTGTCGCGTCGTCTGTGAAATTCTGGGGCTTAACTCCGGGCGTGCAGGCGATACGGGCATAACTTGAGTGCTGTAGGGGTAACTGGAATTCCTGGTGTAGCGGTGAAATGCGCAGATATCAGGAGGAACACCGATGGCGAAGGCAGGTTACTGGGCAGTTACTGACGCTGAGGAGCGAAAGCATGGGTAGCGAACAGGATTAGATACCCTGGTAGTCCATGCCGTAAACGGTGGGCGCTAGGTGTGAGGGTCTTTCTACGACTTTCGTGCCGTAGCTAACGCATTAAGCGCCCCGCCTGGGGAGTACGGCCGCAAGGCTAAAACTCAAAGGAATTGACGGGGGCCCGCACAAGCGGCGGAGCATGTGGATTAATTCGATGCAACGCGAAGAACCTTACCTGGGCTTGACATACATCAGATCGCTGCAGAGATGTAGTTTCCCTTTGTGGTTGGTGTACAGGTGGTGCATGGTTGTCGTCAGCTCGTGTCGTGAGATGTTGGGTTAAGTCCCGCAACGAGCGCAACCCTTGTCTTATGTTGCCAGCATTTGGTTGGGGACTCATGAGAGACTGCCGGGGTTAACTCGGAGGAAGGTGGGGATGACGTCAAATCATCATGCCCCTTATGTCCAGGGCTTCACACATGCTACAATGGTCGGTACAACGCGTTGCGACACTGTGAGGTGGAGCGAATCGCTGAAAGCCGGCCTTAGTTCGGATTGGGGTCTGCAACTCGACCCCATGAAGTCGGAGTCGCTAGTAATCGCAGATCAGCAATGCTGCGGTGAATACGTTCCCGGGCCTTGTACACACCGCCCGTCACGTCATGAAAGTTGGTAACACCCGAAGCCGGTGGCCTAAACGTGTTAGGGAGCCGTCGAAGGTGGGATCGGCGATTGGGACGAAGTCGTAACAAGGTACCCGTACCGGAAGGTGCGGGTGGATCACCTCCTTTCTAAGGAGCTTTTATTTTGGCTGCAGTTGCAGTTAATGACTCACAGTTGTGGGTTGCCCACATAGTTGATGGTGGGTTGGTGGTTGAGTAGGCAAGTGTTCTGCTGCCACCGAATTTGGAAATTCCGGGTAGGAGACACACCTTAATCAGCAGTATCAAGTGTTGAGACAGTGCTTTGTGACATGCGTAAAAGTGTCCATGTATACGAAAATGAGTGTTGTTTGTACGTTGGTGCATTGTTGGGTGTCTGGGGCATTATCCCCTTTTTTTGTGTGCCTGACTGGTTGATGGATGCCATTCATTGTGGTGGTGTTTGTTGCTGGTTTGGGGTGTTGTGTGAGAACTGTATAGTGGACGCGAGCATCTGCATGATGCCACTTACACGTTGTGTTTGTGGTGTTTCATGTGTGTGATGTGATTTTTCTTTTTTGTTTATTTTGTCAAGTTCACTTGTTACCACCACATGCTGGTTGCATGGCTTTTGTTGGTTGTGTGGTTTGTGTGGTGGTTGGTGTGTTCGTTATTTAGGGCGCATGGTGGATGCCTTGGCATGCTGAGCCGATGAAGGACGTGTAAGGCTGCGTTAAGCCTCGGGGAGTTGTCAATAAAGCGTTGATCCGAGGATGTCCGAATGGGGAAACCTGGCCCTGGTTATGTGGGGTTACCCTTCAGTGAATTCATAGCTGTTGTGGGGGTTACGCGGGGAAGTGAAACATCTCAGTACCCGTAGGAGGAGAAAATAATAATGATTCTGCTAGTAGTGGCGAACGAACGTGGATGAGGCTAAACCGTGTGCATGTGATACCTGGTAGGGGTTGTGTGTGCGGTGTTGTGGGGCCTAGCTTTGTGTCATCTACCAGTGGCACGCCCTGTGCATTGTTGTTAGGTGAAGTGGTTTGGAATGATCTACCGGAGTAGGTGAGAGTCCTGTAGCTGAAGATGATGATGTGGGGGTTGTTGGGTTCCCGAGTAGCAACGGGCTCGTGGAATCTGTTGTGAATCTGCCGGGACCACCCGGTAAGCCTAAATACTCAGTGTGACCGATAGTGGATAGTACCGTGAGGGAATGGTGAAAAGTACCCCGGGAGGGGAGTGAAATAGTTCCTGAAACCATGTGCTTACAATCCGTCAGAGCACTTTTTATGGTGTGATGGCGTGCCTTTTGAAGAATGAGCCTGCGAGTCAGCGGCATGTCGCGAGGTTAACCCGTGTGGGGTAGTCGTAGGGAAACCGAATCCTAATGGGGTGGTAAGTGGCATGTCCTGGACCCGAAGCGGGGTGATCTACCCATGGCCAGTGTGAAGCAGCTGTAAGAGGTTGTGGAGGCGCGAACCCACGTAGGTTGAAAACTGCGGGGATGAGCTGTGGGTAGGGGTGAAAGGCCAATCAAACTCCGTGATAGCTGGTTCTCCCCGAAATGCATTTAGGTGCAGCGTCGCATTTAGCTTGGTGGAGGTAGAGCGACTGGTTGGTTGAGCGGGACTACAATCTTAGCAATGTCAGCCAAACTCCGAATGCCATCAATTGTGTTGTGCGGCAGTGAGACTGTGGGGGATAAGCTTCATAGTCGAGAGGGAAACAGCCCAGATCGCCGGTTAAGGCCCCTAAGGGTGTACTAAGTGGAAAAGGATGTGGGATCGCGAAGACAGCCAGGAGGTTGGCTTAGAAGCAGCCATCCTTGAAAGAGTGCGTAATAGCTCACTGGTCGAGTGGTTCTGCGCCGACAATGTAGTGGGGCTCAAGTACATCGCCGAAGCCGCGGCAAGCAACAATTTTTTGTTGTTTGGGTAGGGGAGCGTCGTGCATGGGTGGAAGCGTTACCGTGAGGAGGCGTGGACTGTGTGCGAGTGAGAATGCAGGCATGAGTAACGAATTGTAAGGTGAGAATCCTTACCGCCGGATGACTAAGGGTTCCTGGGTCAAGTTCGTCTTCCCAGGGTGAGTCGGGACCTAAGGCGAGGCCGACAGGCGTAGTCGATGGATAACCAGTTGATATTCTGGTACCCGTACATGTGCGCCCATGATGAAGCACTGATACTAACCACTGCGGATACGCTACCTAGCATTCTTTGAGTGTTGGTGGTGTTGATGTCGTGGGGCCTGATGTGTGGTTCAAGTGATGGGGTGACGCAGTGAGGTAGCCGCGCCACTTACTGGATTGGTGGTGTAAGCGTGTAGGCCGTGTGGTAGGTAAATCCGCTGCACATTTTAGGTTGAGGCGTGATGCGTAGACCCATTGGGGTTGATGGTGGTGATCCTGTACTGTCGAGAAAAGCCTCTAGCGAGTGCGTGTATGGCCCGTACCCTAAACCGACACAGGTGGTCAGGTTGAAGATACTAAGGCGTTCGGGTGAACTGTGGTTAAGGAATTCGGCAAAATGCCCCCGTAACTTCGGGAGAAGGGGGGCCCTGTGACGTGAAGACCCTTGCGGTTGGAGTGTTGTGGGGTCGCAGAGAATAGAGGGAAGCGACTGTTTATCAAAAACACAGGTCCATGCGAAGACGTTAAGTTGATGTATATGGACTGACGCCTGCCCGGTGCTGGAAGGTTAAGAGGACCGGTTAGTTAACGTTTGTTAGCGAAGCTGAGAATTTAAGCCCCAGTAAACGGCGGTGGTAACTATAACCATCCTAAGGTAGCGAAATTCCTTGTCGGGTAAGTTCCGACCTGCACGAATGGCGTAACGACTTCTCTGCTGTCTCGACCACAGGCCCGGTGAAATTGCATTACGAGTAAAGATGCTCGTTACGCGCGGCAGGACGAAAAGACCCCGGGACCTTCACTATAGCTTGGTATTGGTGTTTGGTTCGGTTTGTGTAGGATAGGTGGGAGACTGTGAAATCATCACGCTAGTGGTGGTGGAGTCGTTGTTGAAATACCACTCTGATCGGATTGAGCATCTAACCT
This sequence comes from Corynebacterium sp. KPL2850, assembly GCF_040225855.1. Lineage (NCBI taxonomy): Bacteria > Bacillati > Actinomycetota > Actinomycetes > Mycobacteriales > Corynebacteriaceae > Corynebacterium > Corynebacterium sp. KPL2850. The sequence goes on along the minus strand of NZ_JBEHFV010000052.1, from coordinate 634 downwards.
TGGCCCATGATCTGGGTTGGGGACAGTGCCTGGTGGGTAGTTTAACTGGGGCGGTTGCCTCCCAAAATGTAACGGAGGCGCCCAAAGGTTCCCTCAGCCTGGTTGGCAATCAGGTGGTGAGTGTAAGTGCACAAGGGAGCTTGACTGTGAGACAGACATGTCGAGCAGGGACGAAAGTCGGGACTAGTGATCCGGCACCTACTTGTGGATGTGGTGTCGCTCAACGGATAAAAGGTACCCCGGGGATAACAGGCTGATCTTCCCCAAGAGTCCATATCGACGGGATGGTTTGGCACCTCGATGTCGGCTCGTCGCATCCTGGGGCTGGAGTAGGTCCCAAGGGTTGGGCTGTTCGCCCATTAAAGCGGCACGCGAGCTGGGTTCAGAACGTCGTGAGACAGTTCGGTCTCTATCCGCCGCGCGCGTTGAAACTTGAAGAAGGCTGTCCCTAGTACGAGAGGACCGGGACGGACGTACCTCTAGTGTGCCAGTTATCCCGCCAGGGGTAGTGCTGGTTGGCTACGTACGGAAGGGATAACCGCTGAAAGCATCTAAGCGGGAAGCCTGTTTTAAGATGAGGTTTCTTTTGAGGTCCCCTAAAGACTATGGGGTAGATAGGCCAGACTTGGAAGCA
>NZ_JBEHFV010000051.1:0-5820 GCF_040225855.1 Corynebacterium sp. KPL2850 | reverse complement strand
AAGCCGCCGGATCAGCTACACTTACTATCGCATCTTGATTAAATCCCCGTGTCCACTTTCCGGGGTTCGGGCCCAATGGAGGGGAGTGAAATAACTAAGCCCAGTATAGGCCCAGACGTTAGTATACACTGCTACCGCGATTAAAAGTGGATTTTGAAAAATTAGATTACATAGGCAGAGGAAAACAAAGCGGCAAGAAGCATTGGAAACAAGCCCGAGAGGTAGAAACTCATCTGTTCGGGAGAAAAGGCGCCGAAAATCCCAGTTTCAATAAGGTTTATCTGCTCAACACGCCTTTTTTTACTGCGAGTCCAGCCACACCAACCAATTGTAGGCCCAAGAAGTACAGTCGCGATTAATGGATGAACCGGATGCATAATTACGACCACTATTAAAAGGGCGAGTAGTGAATGAACGAACAATAGAGCATACTGTGGGTATATACTTCCTCCAAGCTTGGAGAAATCAGCACACCGTGCAATCGCTCCGCCAAGAACTCCCCAAGATACGAGGAATAATATAAAGGACTGTTTCGGTAGTGCCTGCGCTATGCTCCAACTCAGAAGTACAATATCAAGGCCAAACAGTAGCAAATATGGTTGCCTTAATATTCTCGCTAAAGTTAGAAAGCTATAGTTCGCTGTCAGGGGAAGTTTTACCCACCTCAATTGAGTAGTTGTTATTGCAGCGTGAACTATCTCTGAATCCAAAATCAAACCGCTTGCCTGCGCAACATTCTTCGTCCGACCTGCTCTTAAGAGTTTTGGTACCGTACCGTTACGAAAAGCTAAAGGAGTCATCCTTAAAGTTATGGCTATCACTGAGTACAGAACAACGTGACCGTTAGCCGCACCGATAACCAGTCCGACGCAGCCAAAACCAAGAATCTGAATCAAAATACCGGCACCACTAAAGCGTAATCCCTGCGATGGCCGAACTTTATAAACCCAATCCTCTGGGGAAATGGCCCTCATTGGCAAAAACTTTTCGAAGACTATAGCCGTAATAAGTATAGCCAAAATATGTACAACTACATGCCGAGAGTATCCAGTGTCGACGTTGTTACTCTGCGCTTCATTGATGATCCAGCTAATTGTGAAAAAAGCAGCAGATACCGCAAACGTACCCCAGACTGTATACTCTACTACCTTCACTACCGAACTCATTGCATTCACTTTTCTTAACTTAAATTTATTTTTGTGTTGCACTGATTAAGGATTTTTTTTGAGTGGCTGGCGATAATGACAGTCGCCCCTTCTAAGGCTTTGCACTCCAAGACTCTACACAGCCTCTCAACCCAAAAATCATCAAGGTGACGTTCAGGTTCATCCAGCAATAAAACCTGTGTTTCTTCCATCGCAAGTTGGATTGCAAGGGAAAACCTTTGTTGTTGCCCACTCGAAAGTACGGAGGGTGACAAGTCTAATAAATCTGATAGCTCCCATGCTTCTACCGTCTTGGAGTATGAAATCTTCTGTGTTTTTTCGAGGAGTTTTATATGTTCACCGACCGACATGTCTGGATAAAAAGTAGGCGAAGATACATAAATGATTTTTCCGATCAACTTGGTTGACCACGTGTCGATATCATTAAGTAAAACTTGCCCTTCCAACGGGTACGTTTCCCCAGCTAATGTGCGAAGAAGAGTTGATTTACCGGATCCATTTTTCCCTACGATTCCGTATATACGGCCAGTTAGAAAAACCTGGTTTAAGGAACAAATTACTGTCGTATAACCTGCCGAAGCATCTACCGTAAGCATATTTATAGATTATTCCATACTCAGAAGGGCCCGACCCCGATGTGTCCACTTTCTGGGGGTCGGGCCCTTCCACCAAAGCTTGAGATACCGAACCCCGGTCGAAGTGGAAACCGAATTTTGGAAGCAGAACTTGCCACAGGCAATAATGGAAAACAAGGCAAATGCCTAGGAACAAAACCCGGGGCACTTCAGGTCGAGCCACCCCACAGTTTGACCGTGACGTATATTTTATAGGGAGGTTTGCCGTGCATTGCTCACAGAACGTGCTCCAGAATCGATTTACCTGGTTGAATGGCCGGGCCTGGGCCTAGCCAATATCCTCGGCTCCTCGACGCTGCGGCGGGCGGTCAATCGCCATACCGACGGTATGGGATCGTGCAGTGGACTTGTCTACGTGGTACGGGCACGTGGGGTGGACGCTCGCTGCACTGAGCCCCGTGGCCGTCTTCGGAGCTGTCATAGTCTGGGCTGCTCGAAAAGTGTGGGGGATCGGCGAAGATCTTTTCCGTCCTAGGATGTGAATTTTGGTCTCTAGTGCAACCTGGTTTGATTTTGTCTTGATAAAAGATAATCCCTTCCGGCGTTTTGGCTGGTAGGGATTGGAAGTTGGTAACGGGGGCAGGATTCGAACCTACGACCTCTGAGGGTTGGGGGTTAGGGGGGCTTACTTTTAACCCTGCGCTAGAAAATAGGAAAATTTAAAAGGTTTGGTGTATCTAAGTTTCTATTTTTTCATGTTTTTGTATAGGGGCCGAAATCCAAGCCCCATAAGCCCTATAAGCCCCCCCTACTCCACCCCGCTCTGACACAGGGCTACATCTGTGGTAGAGTGAAGGGTGTAAGTATCAAAACTTTCGCCCGACGGGATCACGAGTTAGGACCTCGCCCCGCCGTTTGGAAAAATTGCTCCTAACGAAACCAGGCAGCTGTCCCCCGGTAGCGCACCCTGGTGGGGTTGACCGGGATAGTGGGTCTCCGTGCCCCAGGACAACCATGGATAGCTGGCGAGTACCTCCGGCAGGAGGCCGCGCGAAAAGGTGCCCAGTGCGATGATTCTTTATAGGAGTCATTTATGGGCGCGCCCAAAAACTTTTCTACCAACGACTGGTTAACCTCTGCCGAAGCTACTGAGTACCTCGGTCTTTCACCTTCCCATCTGAGCGTGCTGCGCTCCCGTGGCAACGGCCCTCTGTACACTAACGTTGCGCCTGAAGGTGCTGCGCCTCAGTACAGGTATCGTCGCAGCGATCTCGATAATTGGACTGCCTCCCGCGCGACGACACTCACCCCGGATATGCAGGGCTGGGTTGACCACGCTGTCTCGACGGCTCCCCGTATGACACGTGGGCAACTCGCTGAAGTCACCCGCATTCTGCGTCAGGGGGTGGCGGCGTAATGCAAAAAAAGAACGCCCCCGCTGTTCACGAGGACGATCAAACCCTTGAGGCCAAGGATACCATTATGGCATCCGACGGTCAAGTGTCAAGCATCGACCCCGACCACCTGGCAGAGCTTCACGCGTCCGCGATCAGTGACGATGTCATCCGAGCCTCTGGCATCTACACCGCATACACCCGTGATGAGCTGCCCGAGCCGTTGCGGTGGATCGCGAAAAAAGATGGCACAATGCCTGCTTTGGTCTTCCCTATGGAAGAAGCAGGACGCGGTACGACCCATCAGGTCAAACCACAGCCAGAATCACCAGCCGTTAAAAAGGGACGGATCCCGAAATATGTCTGCCCGAAGAAGGGTAAGGGTTTCATTACCCCGTCGTTCATCGAGCAACGTCCCATCACAGATGACACACGTCGCGTACTGATCGTCGAAGGAACAAAGCAGGCTCTAGCCGCGCTGTCCTGGGCTGACGACGAGACTGCTGTCTACGGCATCCCAGGTATTCAGACCTGGAAGGGCGGCAAGGATGGGCCAAGCCCGGCTTTCACGCAGCTCAAGGGTCATTCCGTCTACATCATCCCTGATGCTGATGCTGGTTCTAACCGTGCTGTCTACGACGGTGCGCAAGCCCTCGGTGAGCACTGCAAGGCGTGGGGTGCATCGCCTGTCCGCTTCGTGAGTATGCCCGGCCACGGGTCGCAGGGGCTGGATGATGTTCTTGCCACCGTGGGCGATGACGAGCGCTCAGAGATGCTTGAGCTGTGGATTCGCCAGGCACAGGGTAAGCCTGCCCGCAAGATGCCAAAGCGTGCCAGCAAGAAGCAGCGCAGCAACACTAACGAGACTCGCAACGACTCACGCCCGACGCTTTATACCGACTTGCCGCCCGAGACGCTATGGGATCGAGCTTGGGAGGCAATTGAGAGCAAACATGCAGGCGTGACGCTGTTTCGCCAGGATTCTCGTCCTGTAATGATTTCTCGGCGTGACGGTCAGGCTGTCCTGGTGCCTGTAGACCGTGCAACGGGGCGGCGTCTGGCTGCTGCTGCTTTCGATTTGGTGCGTGAGACCGACAATTCCACTACTGTCGTGGCACCGGTAGACAAAGACATCGACGTGATTTTCTCGCCTGTCTATACCGATAGTCTGCCGCCGCTGCACAGCGTGACGCGGTCGCCGCTGGTTACCGAGACTGGCGAGATTATCACGCGCTCGGGTTACCACAAGGGCACGGGTGTCTATGTAGACCTCGACGATTCCCTTACTGGTATCTCTGTGCCGGATAAACCAAGTGATCAGGACGTGGAAAATGCTAAGGTGCTGCTTGAGGATGTTCTCTACGATTTTCCGTGGGTAACTCCTGCTGATCGCACCCGTGCTCTCGGTGCTCTGCTAACTCCCTTGGCGCGCCCGATGCTTACCACAGCGCCTATGCACGTGATTTCTGCCGTGCGCCGATCCTCTGGAAAGGGCCTGCTCACAGATGTTTTCCATCTCATTGCAACAGGCGAGACTGCTGCGGTGCAAGACTTGCCTGGCACTGAGACAGAGATGCGAAAGGTAATTGCGTCGAAGCTTTTTGCTGGTGCTGCAACACTTTTCCTCGACGAATGTAGCTCCGGTGTGGACAGTAAAGCTCTATCTGCCCTGCTGACAGCCGAGTCTTATACCGACCGCATCCTTGGTGAGTCGCGCATGATTTCGGTACACAACAACCTGTGCGTGTACGCAGCCGGAAATAATATCGCTGTTGACGGCGACCTAGCCCGCCGTGTCGTACCCATTCTTCTCGACCCGAAATGCTCCAGGCCTGAATCTCGCAGCGGTTTCCGGCATCCTCACCTGCGCCGATATGTGCGTGATCACCGGCGTGAGCTGCTGGCAGCAGCGCTGACACTGATCCGTGCGTGGGCTGTGGCTGGCAGGCCATCTCCCCGTGTGGCAGGCCCGTTCGGATCCTTCGAGGGCTGGTATCACGTGGTCGGTGGCACCCTGGAACACGTCGGGTACACTGATCTCACGGTAGACTTAGAGGAGATCCGAGCACGCTACAACGCTTCTGAGCAGGAAAACGCCGAGCACTTAGCGTGGCTCTACGAGGAGATGGGGGACGGCGATTTCCGCGCCTTCGACGCGGAATGCAGGATCGCTGATTCTCGCGACTATGTCCCTCTGCCTGAGGGTCTTGTCTCTTTGGATGAGGTCTCAGCACGACGCCTAGGGCGTGTCTACTCCCGTCTGCAAGGCGCGTGGATTGGTGGATATTGTCTTGAAAGCGCTGGTGTGAAGCACCACACGAAGCTTTTTCGTGTGGTTCGTGAGGACGACCAAGGCCACGGCCAAGGCCCCGATAACGGCACTTCACCGGAACCTCCTGCCCCGGCTCCGTCGGGCGTGGGCAACGTCGGCCCCAACGATGGCGGTACTACTGCCCCGGCACCTGAGCAGGTAGAACCTGCTGAGCCGACAACACCTGCCGTCACTGACACCACAACCACCGTTGTGTTTGATCTTGAGACTGGCTCTGCAGATGATCTCCACGTCACGGACGATCCGGGCTTCGTGCGCCTCGCCACCTACTCGGTCAAGGGCCCGAACCCCGGAAAGTGGACACGGGGATTTAATCAAGATGCGATAGTAAGTGTAGCTGATCCGGCGGCTTC
>NZ_JBEHFV010000050.1:0-6086 GCF_040225855.1 Corynebacterium sp. KPL2850 | reverse complement strand
CGCATACGAGATGATCGCAATATGCTGCTGCCGCATTGAGGTCATGCAGCACCACGAGGACGGCGACGCCTGCCTCGCGGGCAAGGGCTTTTACTGAGCCCAACAGTTGTTCTTGGTGCCGGATATCCAGCGCTGCCGTCGGCTCATCGAGCAAGATAACCGGGGTATTTTGGGCAAGCACCCGTGCGAAGGCCGCGCGGGCGCGCTCACCGCCAGACAACGTGCTGATGTCTCGGCCAGCTAGGTGCGCAACGCCGGCGGCATCGAGGGCGGCGTCAATAAAGTCATCGTCAAGGTCTGCATAGGCAGTTCCTTCCCACGGGCGGCGCCCCATCGCAACGACATCGCGGACGAGAAATTCAAAGGACACCGAGACATCCTGGAGCATCACCGCACGCGTGCGCGCGAGCTCTCGCGCTGGCGCCATGGGCGAAAGCCCACCCACGGTGATCTCACCGGAATAATCAATGTCTCCGGCCACGGCGGCAAGTACCGTGGATTTACCAGCACCGTTCGGACCGATAAGCCCGGTAACTTCGCCCGCTTGGGCAGCAAAGGACACTTGATCCACAAGGGTATGCTCCCCCACCCGAACGGTTAAGTCTTTGACGTTTATCATCAGTGCACTCCTTTGCGCATCATGCGACGCAGCAAGATGAAGAACGTTGGACCTCCCACCAGAGCGGTGAAAATGCCGATGGGAAGATCCGCAAAAGGAATCATCGTGCGCGCTGCCACGTCGGCGAAACCAATAAGCACAGCGCCGCCCAGGGCGGAGGCGGGCAGTAGGATGCGGTTTTCTGGCCCGACGATGCTGCGCAGCAGGTGGGGAACGATGAGCCCCACAAAGCCAATGAGTCCGGCGAAGGAGACGGCCGCTGCGGTCAGCACTGCCGATGCCACGATCGCCACGATGCGCAGACGCGGCACGTTCACGCCGGTATGCGCGGCGGCGCGCTCGCCGAGCGCGAGGACGTCTAGCTGCTTGCCCAGGCGCAGGGCCACTGCGAGGCCTACCACCACGATGGGAAGTACCGCCCACACGTGTTTCCACTGCGAGCCGTTGAGGGAGCCCATCTGCCAGAAGACGATCGCTTCGCGGTTGGCCGTCGGCGCCAGGTACACCATGAAGGAGATGATGGCGTTGCATACCGCATTGATGGCGATGCCGGTGAGAATCAGGTGTACCACGGCCACGCGCCCGTTGTAGCGCGCCAGCTGATAAATGATGAAGGTAACCAGCAACGCGGTCAGGAAGGCTGCCGCGGGAACAGTAAAGGTACCGAAGAACTCGATATTGAAGACAATAACCACGGCCGCACCAACGCCCGCACCAGAGGTAACGCCGATGATGGAAGGTTCTGCAAGGGGGTTGGCAAATACCGCCTGCATCAGCGTGCCGGCCACCCCCAAGGCCGCGCCCACCACAAGCCCTAATACCAAACGCGGTAGGCGGATGTCCCACACCACGCTTGCGGTCAAGGAATCCTCGCCGTGCCCGGCTGCCAAAATGGGGAAGAGATCGGACAGGGGTACATAGTATTGCCCCAGCACGACGGAAATGAGCGCCGCGAGAACGGTGAGGATCCCCAGCAGTACGAATACCCAGGCGCGCTGAGTGCGGCGGCGCGCGAAGGTATCCGTGTCCCTACTCATTGTCCGGGTCATACACAGCCTTTGCTAGCTTCACCAGCGTCTGACCGGTCATAGGGCCAAAGGCCAACGACTGGCCGTCCGGGATGGTCACGATGCGCTTCTTCTGGCCGGCGGTGGTCTGAGCAACACCAGGCCTCTCCAGCAAGCCATCAATTCCGCCGGTGGATTCCAGGCCATTGGTCATCATGATGATCACCTCTGGGTTGATGCGCGCCAATGCCTCCGCGTTAGCGGGTTCTGCATGAGAAAGGTTGTTTTCTGCCGCCAGATCCACGCCGCCGATGCCTTCAATCAGGTCTTGTGCACCGGTGCCGTCACCCATGATGAAGAAGACGCCGCCGTTTCCGCGCGCATAGAGGAACGCCATCCGCATCGGATCATCGGGAACGAGATCCTTGATGGCTTCCTTTGCCTCGTCGATTTCTTTGGTGGAACGATCCGCCAGCTCGCGTGCTTCGTCGGGCAAACCGAGGGCATCGCCAAGCGCGGTGATGTCCTCGCCCACGGAATCAATGGTACGCTCAGGTTCCATCACCACGGTGGTGACGCCCGCCGCGCGGATTTGATCGATGGCATCGCGCGGGCCAATGGAATGATCCACAATGACGAGCGTCGGCTGGAGCTCCAGTACCGCCTCCACGTTGATGTTGTGGCCGCCTTCGGTCACTACTGGGAGATCCGCCAAGTTGGGCTCGGTAGAAGAAATCGTGCGGCCGACGATATTATCGGCAAGCCCCAAGCCGCTCAGGGTCTTGGTATAGGTGCCATAGATATCCAACGCGAGGATGCGGGAAGTATCGGTGACGGTGACGTCATTACCATCGGCGTCGGTAAGCTCCACCGGAAGCGCCGGCTCTGCTTTTTCAGTAACCGGCTCGATATCGTCAAAATCTTTGACGTCACTGACACCTTCAAAGGACCTGGGATCGGAGACATCTGCAGGATCCGGTAGCTGATCGGTATAGCTTCCCTGCACACCGCACGCGGTAAGACTGAAGATGCACAAGAATGGTACGAGAAAACGAAGAACGAGTTTCACGGCAATCTTTCTAAGAGTTATTCATAACAAGCCGGCTGGTGGAGCCACCGGCGATGATCAATCCGACGATGAAGAGCAGTAGATAGGTGGTCGGGTTATCTAGGCCCCCGCCGGGAGACGTCGCGGACTTGACCTTGAATTTGTTCGATCCGTCCTCATATCCCTGCCCCGAGTCGCCGGCTAGCGCTGGATCCCCGGCTACGGCATGAGCGCCGCCTTTGGAACCAGTGCCGCCTTTCCCGCTTTCACCCGCACCGGATCCACCGGATGCAGAACCGGAACTAGTGCCGCCACCGGATACGGCGCCACAGTCAGCGTTTCCGCCCAAGGTGGCGTGGAAGCTCAACGGATCCAGCTGGGTGCCCGGTTCATAGAACTCAGCGAGTGCTTGGGAGCCGGTTTCAGAAAGCGATACCGCAGCTTCACCGGACACGGCGTCCGTGCCGACGTCGAGAGAATTAAAGCTCAAGGTGCCAATAACAGCGTGCCCAAAGTCTTTCTTCTTTCCTTCCATATTGGAAGATCGCACGTCAGCGATAAGCTCGCCGGAATTGCCGTTGAAGGTGATTTCCAGGTTGGAGATGTTGAGGTCCAACTTGCCGTGGTGCCCGGTGAACTGCATGCTCCCGCCATACTGCACGGAACCCGCGCCATCTTTTACGGCACCAGAGTTACCAGTGAATTGGAAACGGCCATTGTCATAGCCAACACCAGAGAGATCCCACCGGCCTTGGGCAATGGATCCGGTGATATAGGATTGGAAGGATTTCTTTAAGCCCCACTGAGCGGTGGCTTGCGTAACCCCAGTAGCCTCACAGACGGCATCGCCCCCGCCGGATGCTCCCGCGCCCGAATTACCTGAGCCTGGGGCGCCGGAGTTCGCAGATTCAGAGTGCGCAGGACCAGTTCCCGCTGCTTTGCCAGCTCCTGAGGCGCCACCGCCTCCGCCCGAACCAGAGTTGCTCGGTGATGAATTTCCCGCTGCAGAGTTAGTAGAAGCCGAGTGTCCTCCAGTGGAGTTCGACGTACCCGAAGCAGAACCATCCGAATTCGAGTTTGTTCCACCCCGGTTGTTGAAAGACTCCAACTCATCCAGAAACGCCTGGGTATTGCCCATGAACGTAGTAATCCCGTTCATCGTGTCATTGGTTTCAGACAGGATGTCCATGGCTTCCTTGTTAAAGCCCGTGAAGGAACCTGTAATGGACGTCAATGGACGCTTCTCACCCGAACCGGAACCGGAGCCAGATCCGGATCCAGAGCATGATCCGTCGAGAGCAATGCTGCCGGAGGACGGATCTAAGGCTTCACCTGGCTGGTAGAAGCCGGTGAAAAGCTTGGCCCCGCCGGAAGTCAGAGTGGTAGATCCAGACAAATCAACCTTCCCGGCACCATCGTTGACGGGGTTGGCCAGATTAATGGTGGCGATTACCTCATCATTGCCTTGGATCTTTTTACCGCGGCTGAAGTCTTGGCGGTTCATCTCATAGGAGACGTAGTCCACGGAAATCTGCGCCTGCTTACCAGAGGCCTTGACCTTGAAATCAGACATAGTCATATCCAAGACCCCATCGTGGCCAGTAAAATTCAGCGTTCCATTGAACGGAATTGTGACGTTTCCACCGGATGCATCGGGCTTTCCTGCAGTAAAGACAAACGCACCTTCGCCCTGTTCATCGCCCGTGAAGCCAATGCCGTTGGCACCCCAACCACCGTGGGCGATATTGCCTTTGACGTAGCTGCGGAATGACTGCTTGATGCCCCATTTCCATGTGCAGGATTCATCTGCGTGGGCAACCGGGGCAGAAGACAAAAGTGGGGCGAATGCTGCGACGAGAAAAGCCGCGACGATGATGCCGAACGCCGACTTCCACAGTTTTCCAATCATATTGAGAACCTTGTTTTCGTGCCTAAAAATGATATAGGCTAAGCTTGCCTTAGTGAAGTAAGTGTATCCTGACCTAACTTCTTTTGATTGTCAATAAACCACCCCCTTATAAGAAACAAAATGCACAACGATCCCCGCAAAGACATCTTCAACAGCATCTACCCAGATGTCGATCCCACACAGAACTTCCCACTCACGATCGGTGAACGCTTATCCTTAGCGCTTTCCGTCGGCGTATTCATGTTCGGCGGCGTAAGCGGCAGCCTGCTCATCGCCGGCATTGGCTTGACCTTTGTGGTCGCCTGTTCCTTGGCGCTTGCCCGTAAAACGCCGCGCCGCATCCGTGCGGAGGCGCGCAGCCGATTCCCCAGGGAACCGTGGGCCGAACAACCCAGCCTCCTCGTCCCCGCAGTATGGGCAGTCATCGCAGTAATCGCGGCCCTGGCGTGGTGGTTCACCCCCGTGAAATACCTCGCGTGGAGCGCGGGCACCATGGCCGTCATCGCCGCCGTCGTGACGTGGTTCCTCCCCACCCTGCAGCGCCGCCGCGCCCGGGCTGAACGCGCAAAGCAGGACGCTTAAGTCACCCCAATACTCCCCACTTGAGTTCAGAGGGTCGTTGCAACACTTTCCCCTTTAGGAGGGTGTTGTTGTGCCTGGAGTTGTTGGCCCGTTTCATTCGTTGTCTGAGTCGGATCGTCGTGGCTTGGTGGCCATGGTTGGCAGTGGGCGTAGCGTTCGCTCGGCTGCTGGTGAGCTTGGCTGTCATTACGGGCATGCTTTGAATTTTTGCCATGCTCACGGAGTGCCAGTCATACATAAAGCCAAACGAGTTGATCGCCGCGGTAGCCAGGCTTTACAGCTTGTAGAACTAGTTCAAGGCGGACTCTCGGTACACCAAGCCGCCAAAACGTGTGGAATGCATCCCACCGCCGCGTATGCCGTTGCTACAGAAGCCGGGTGCCATATCCGGCTAACGAGGTATGCCCGGAAAGTCCGCCAAACACAGTTAAGGGTGGAATACTTACGCCTTCGGTTGGCGAGCTTGCCTGTTGGTGATGCTGGGGCTGGGGTAGGAATTGATCGTCGATTGTCTTTAGACTTCGAAAAAGGACTCATCAAATCCGGAGGGCCACGTAAAGAGTTCATACCCGTCGGCGAGGACGCCACCACGTATAAAAGACTCATGAAAGCGCTGCGCCAACGCCATGACGTCATCGAATCTGGACGGCTTTGTGCCCCTGCCTTGCCTGGCGGTGTGGATCCGTATAAACGCATCAGTGATCGCTATATTCGCTTTGAAGAACGCGTTATTATCGCCGACCTTCTTCGGGAGCATGTGCCGCTGCGGGAAATCGGGCGCCGTTTAGGGCGAAGTGCCTCGTCAATTCAGCGTGAAGTACGCAGAAACCACAGCGCTGAAGGCGAGAGTGTCTAATGGTTTGTGTGTGGGAACCTAACCCGCATAAGGAGATGAACCAGAATGACTACTATGGCGAGACG
>NZ_JBEHFV010000049.1:0-7205 GCF_040225855.1 Corynebacterium sp. KPL2850 | reverse complement strand
GAAGCCGCCGGATCAGCTACACTTACTATCGCATCTTGATTAAATCCCCGTGTCCACTTTCCGGGGTTCGGGCCCGGATTCCATTTTCGGATAGGTAAGCAGCCAAACTGTGCCGCAATAACGGGATTCCAGCTGGAAAATATCCATCAGTTTCCAAATATGGTGACAAATTAGGGCGCGCGTTCGCTAGTACATCAACAGTCACTTCAGAGGCCGGCAACGCCCCAGTGGAAAGATCAATTACACCCAGCGGGGCATTGGTAAGAGAAAAGAGCCTACCGCTACCGGAGTAGCTTCCTCGAGCACGTGTAGAGCGAACTCGAGCCCCTGCACCTTGCACAAGATGCAAATAGCCACGTGCTTCAAGATTTTTCATCGCCATCGAAACTGTGCCACGTCCTACAACTAAAGCTTTTGCTATTTCACGTTGAGGAGGGAGCTGCGCTCCAGTGGGAAGGAAGTTCGAGTCAATCGCCTTCGCAATACTTTTCTCCAATGCCGAGCTAATGCCCCCATCAATGTCTTGCCAACCGGTCAAAATTCTCACGAACGAAGCTATATCCACTGTAAACACATCGAACCTCCAAATAAATATTTCACGAACCAATATTTCACAATTGGATCGGTAATGTTATGTAGCTCATATTATCGTGAAGGAAGCTCAAGCTACAGAAAGGAACATATGACTAAAGTTCTACTTCAAGAGACTCTTGACACAAAGGAAGAAGATTGCGAGTGGCTTATCTCGCGGTTGAATCTGCTCAACATCGAGACCATAACTGTCGATGTTGGTTCGTTCTCCCAAAGTTCTTTGGCCGATATCACATCGGACGAGGTGATTCGTGCTGCAGGCGAAGACCCCGACGCATTGCGAAACCGCAAGGACCGAAGTGAGATGCTCGAAGTTTTGGGTCGTGGCGCTGCGGAGATCACAAAACAACTCTTCCAAGAAGAAGAGATTCATGGGTTCTTATCTGTTGGCGGCTCGGGTGGCTCCTCTGTGGCTGCACCGGTAATGCAGATTTTCCCAGTAGGTTTTCCAAAACTGTTAGTGTCAACGATGGCGTCTGGCGACATATCCCCATACGTTGGTGGTGTCGATGCGACGTTGATGTACTCAGTTGTCGACGTTGCTGGAATTAACTCCATATCCCAAAAAGTTCTCGGAAATGCCGCTTCCGCAATCGCTGGAATGGCAAAGAACTTTGAAGAATCACAGGATCAGAAACCTACCAAACCAGTCGTAGCAATTTCAATGTTTGGTCTTACAACCCCAGCGGCCCGCGAGGCACAAGAATATCTAGCAGGACTCGGATACGAGGTGCAGATTTTCCACGCAACAGGCGCTGGTGGGAAGTCCATGGAAAAGCTAATTGAGTCAGATTTAGTGGCAGGGGTTTTGGACCTCACTACCACTGAGCTAGCCGACGACTTGGTTGGAGGTGTGCTAACAGCTGGCCCTCGGAGGCTGGAGATGGCCGGTAAAAAGGGAATTCCTCAGGTAGTCAGTGTGGGAGCCATAGATATGGTCAACTTTGGCCCCGAAGAGACTGTCCCACCTAAGTTTGAAGGACGAAACTTTGTGGTTCACAACGCCTCAGTGACCCTAATGCGCACCAATGCCAAGGAAAACGCCGAGCTTGGACGACGAATCGGTTCTAAGCTGGCGGCCGCCACCGGGCCGACACGAATATTTATTCCTCTCCGAGGATTTTCTGGGATAGACGCGGAGGGCAAGCAATTTTGGGATCCCGAGGCAGACGCTCATGCAATTTCCGAACTTAAGAAAGCACTCAGCGACTCCTCGATCCCCGTGATTGAAAAAGATTGCAATATCAATGATGAAGGATTCGGCCTAGCATTGGCAGAGGAGCTACACACCTTAATCAGCAGCAAATAACGACACGCCTAACTTCTATACTGAAAGGAATTTCAATGACACGCCAACAAATTCTTACCAAACTTCGCGACCAATTAGACGCGGGCCAACCCATCGTAGGCGGCGGCGCGGGCACCGGCATATCTGCCAAAGCAGCAGAAGCTGGTGGAATTGACTTGATCATCATTTATAACTCTGGCCGTTTTCGCATGGCGGGCCGTGGCTCGCTTTCTGGTTTGCTCGCATACGGCAATGCCAATGAAATCGTCATGGATATGGCTAACGAAGTCTTACCAGTGGTAAAAGACACTCCAGTTATCGCCGGCGTAAATGGCACAGACCCATTCGTTGTTATGGAACATTTCTTGAAAAAAATCAAAGAAATCGGTTTCGCGGGTGTACAAAACTTCCCTACTGTTGGGCTCATTGATGGGGTTTTCCGCCAGAACCTCGAAGAGACCGGCATGGGATTCGGATCAGAAATAGACATGATCCGAATGGCTCGCGACTTCGATCTCCTAACAACCCCATACGCTTTCGACGAAGACCAAGCCACGGAACTTGCAAAAGCAGGTGCAGACATCTTGGTACCCCACATGGGGCTCACTACCTCCGGTACCATCGGCGCAAAAACAGCTCTCACCCTCGAAAAAGCTGCTAAAAAAGTGCAAAGTTTGGCGGATGCTGCACGCTCTGTGAACCCTGAAATTCTAGTCCTATGCCATGGTGGCCCCATTGCGAATCCAGAAGATGCCCAATATATCTTAGACAACACCGAGGGAATTGGAGGCTTTTATGGAGCCTCTTCCGTTGAACGCTTCCCCACCGAAAACGGGATCAAGGAGCAAACAGAGAAGTTCAAAAACATTCACTTCCACTCCTAACAGCTAGGTTCAATTTTATTCCTTTGACCAGCCCAGTTGGTACAGATAATTTATCTGTACCAATTGGCTTTCCGCCAAGATACATCTTAACGACACTTCATACACTTTCAATTTTCACAAATCGACTATAGGTATTTGAATTACTGTAAATCAGCGATTTTGGCCTGAGTTTAAACCATACATCACATCAACATTGAGAATTAATATGGTGAAAATATATTCGATCCTGTTTCTACACTATATCAATCCTTAAGGGTGTCATTCAAGGTAAATTCTGATTCGAGAAAATTTCAAGTAAAAATTACTCCTCAACTACCCGTCTCGAATTGATCCAACCCCACTCAGTCGTCCAGCGAATTCCCAAGACTAAAACTTGACGCAGGTCACATTTTGCGCAAATCTTATATTGCCTAACACCAACAATTATCCGATGAACCTCTGACTTCAAGGCGATAAAAGAGGTCCATTTGAAAATAAATATCGCCATAAATAAGAAAGGAAATTTTTCTTACCATGTCGAATTCTCTTAAGATAAAAGGTGCTGTTCTAGACCGCTCTAATGCATCTCTGCCCTATGCTGAATCGCAGCCATTGACGATAACCGAACTGGATTTGACTGCGCCCGGCGAGAATGAAGTTCTGGTCAAAATTACCGCTGCGGGTCTTTGCCATTCCGACTTGTCCGTCGTCAATAACAACCGTCCACGGCCTCTCCCTATGCTCCTAGGCCATGAATCCGCTGGGATCGTAGAAGAGGTCGGCCCAAACGTAAGCAAAGTAAAAAAGGGAGACCACGTAGTCATGACCTTTTTACCTCGTTGCGGAGAGTGCGATGGTTGTAAAACGAACGGCAAAATGCCTTGCAAAATCGGGTCCGCTTCTAATGAAAAAGGAACTCTCATCCGTGGTACCCGACACCTAAGCCGTGAGGGCGAGACGATCCAACATCACCTCGGGGTTTCGGGTTTCGCCACTCACGCGGTAGTTTCAGAGCTTTCGGTCGTACCTATCGGCGACGACGTCCCTTCAGATATCGCTGCTATCTTCGGCTGTGCCATTTTGACTGGCGGCGGGGCCATCCTCAATGAGGTTAAACCGAAACCTGAAGACTCAATTGCAGTTGTCGGCCTAGGCGGAGTGGGAATGTCCGCAATCATCACAGCTGCCGCTTTAGGCGTCAATGAAATCGTTGGTATCGACATGCAACCAGACAAATTGGAGAAGTCGCTTGAGCTGGGTGCTACCTCCGCAATGTCTCCGCAAGAAGCAGAAGAATCCGGTAAGCGCTTTTCCGCAGTCGTAGAAGCCGCCGGTCACCCTAAAGCACTCGAAACCGCATACAAGGTAACTGGCCCCGGCGGTCTCACCGTTACTGTCGGTCTCCCAGCTCCAGATTCATCTGCCCAAATCGATCCACTCGTCATGACAAGCGAAGCACGTCGCCTGCACGGCAGCTATCTCGGGTCATCTATCCCCGACAAGGATATTCCAAAGTACGAAGAACTTTGGCGAGAAGGAAAGTTGAATGCGGAGGGACTCATTTCTTCACACATCAAGTTAGAGGACATCAATGAGGCGATGGATAACCTCAGTGAAGGAATGGCGCTACGCCAGATAATCGAATTCGAATAGCATTACGGTTTTAAATTCTCGTATCCAAGTGTCGTCAGTGAAAGACGGCACTTCGATCTAGTTTCTCCTCCCTTTGAGATCAATTCAGCGCAAAAGGAAAGCCAATGTCGCAAGATAGAATACCTCCCAACAATAAGAAACAAGCCACTCCAGCGCAACAAGAAAAGGTGACTTCTGCAGCAGAAGGTATCGGTTCGGAATCTCCGCATTGGAAGGCCGGACCGTTTGAAGTACGCCTACCATTTGTTCATTACCGCCTCGAATGGCCTGATTTTACGCAGGGCTTGTTCATGTGCGTCGTTGACTTAGGCGCAATTCCCCTCATGACTGAGGCCTTGGGGATGCCGTATCAGGTTGCCCTGGCCGTAGTTGTACTCAATGGGCTGTTGTATCTGACCCACCATCTCTTAGGAGATCCGGTAGTGCCTGGTTGGATCACTCCTGCCATCCCTCTTCTGATTCTCTATGTACACTCCTTCCCAGAAGGAACTGACCGAATATGGGCCCTCATCAGCTTCCAACTCATGCTCGGATTATTTTCCTTAACGCTGGGCATAACAGGATGGGCCACAAAAGTCGTAAGACTTATTCCATCAGGACTACGTTCTGGCATCGTTTTGGGAGCAGGAATCGCTGCCATTATCTCTGTTTTCGAAGAAGGCGGACGCTTCCATAGCTTCCCCATTTCTATCAGCGTGGCAGGGGCCGTGGCATTTTTCTTGATGTATTCTCGCGCTTTTGCTGAGCTACGTAGGAAAGCTGCTGGATGGCGTTTCCTTGCCTCTCTAGGAATTCTTCCTGCCATTTTTGTCGCGGTTTTTGTTGCGCCCTTAGCCGGCGAGGCCCCTTGGCCAGATATCGAGTGGGGCTTTTCACAACCAGATTTTGCGACTCTTTGGAGTGAGTACACCGTTTTCGGAGTGGGCATGCCACCAGCAGAAATGTTCCTGACGGCAATTCCTACTGTCCTTGCTGCGTATATTGTCCTCTTCGGTGATGTGCTGCAAGCAAACGCTGTTCTCAAAGAAGCCGACCATGTACGCACGGACGAAGCTGTCGTGTACAACCCCTCCCGCGCACACCTGCTCTTCGGTGGACGTAACGCCTTGATGTCGATCATTGGGCCCGATGTGGCCATGTGCGGGCCATTATGGGCCGCCATGCATGTAGTGATTGTAGAGCGCTACAAACAGGGTAAGAAGGCTATGCAGTCGATTTTTGGAGGTGCAGGATCCTTCAGGTGGGGCTCGATCACTGGGCTATTGTTACTCCCAATCACTTCCTTCGTGGAGCCCATCCTTCCAGTCGGATTGGCGCTTACCCTCATTATCCAAGGATTCGTTTCCGTCCGAGTTGGTGTCATGGAATCCCAAAATCAAAAAGATCTTGGTATTGCCGGCATCACCGCCGGTGTTTTAGCTACTCAAGGTGCCGCTTGGGGATTTGCCGCCGGAATCATTATGGTGCTTGTAGTGCGAGGCAAAGAGATGTTTAAGGATCAGCGAGACGGAACTATTCGTTCACTCGATGAAATCCCGGCTGAAAAAGAAGCTGAAGATGCTAAACCAACCTCGCCGAACTAGTCGAATGGGTTAGACAAGCCCAAATCAGAAATCTTAAAGCACTTATTGTAATTGGGAGTGTGGGGTGACATTCTCTCGCCAAAGGACTCGGCCCACCCTCCCTTTCATTTCTTCGTAATCTGAGCCTAGTCTTCCACCACTTCAATACCGCTGAGAACTAGAGTCGCAAATCGTACTGCCCCACGACCTGCTAAAAGGAACCTCGCATAGTGAGCACCGCTAACCTCAACCAGTCTGTTGTCTGGAATACTGCCGATAAGTATCTCCGGTCCATCGTGGAACCCGAGGACTACGGCGACTACATCCTCCCGCTGACTGTTCTCCGCCGTCTCGAATGCATTCTGGCGCCGACCAAAGACCAGGTGCTTGAGTTGGTCAGCTCCTTGCACGCCGACGGGGTCAGCGAGGCGTACATGGACTGGGAAGTGCAGTCCCAGTTTGAGCTTTCCTTCTATAACAGGTCGGAGCTCGATCTCACTCGCATCGCTGAAACCGATGACCATGTCTACGACTCATTGATGGACTACGTGGGCGCATTCTCACAGTCTGTTCGGGATATCTGGGATGCATTCGACTTCGGAGTGAAGATGGGCGCTCTTGATCAAGCAGGCCGCTTGTGGCCGGTGATTAAGCACTTCTCCACCATTGATATGTCTCTCGAGGCGCTTCCTGATGCTCAGATGGGCGACCTGTTCGAGAACGTCGGGCCCGACCCCCGAAAAGTGGATACGTCGGGGGTCGGGCCCAATCGCGAAACTGATTGATGACCTAGGCACGTCGACAACGGATGCCAATGACCTAGTTCGGGGCATGTTGCAAACCTCAATCACCCGGGGTTTGAATGCTGAAATGGATGCCCACCTTGGCTATGAGCCTGGCGATAGGCAAGGAAAGGCTTCAGCTGGAACAGACAATCACCGCAACGGCACCTACCCGAAAACCGTGGATTCTAACTACGGGCCAGTAAACATTGATGTTCCACGAGACCGGGCCGGGACGTTTATCCCAACCATGGTTCCTAAAGGCTCTAGGCGGCTAACAGATGTTGACGATATGATTGTCAGCTTATATGCCGGCGGAATGACCATTCGGGATATCCAGCACCATATGGCTACTGCGATGCGGGTTGATATCTCCCATGAAACAATTTCGGACCTGACCGACCCAGATGGTGGACACCTTGAAACCAGCATCTCGCTGGGGAAGTGAGGTACCTTTCCACCATGC
>NZ_JBEHFV010000048.1:0-7221 GCF_040225855.1 Corynebacterium sp. KPL2850 | reverse complement strand
AGCATGCAGCCACACACCACGCCCTATATCCCCACACACCCCGCCGCACCACCTGGTGCACCACCACAGCGCACCACATGCAACAGCGTGGTGCGCTTAGTGCACGGCACTACACCACTACCATTGCACACATGGACGATCACCTCGACCAGCTACTTACCATCGCCGAAGCAGCCAAGCTCACCGGCGTCACCAAATCCACCATCACTCGCGCCAGAACCCGCGGAGAATTCCCCCGAGCCCAGCAAAAACAAGACACCTGGTACATCCCCATCGGCGACCTCATCAACAGCGGACGACTGGATACCATCACACACAAAACCCCCGAAGAACCCACCAGTGCAACCAGTACACAAGACCACCAAAATCTAGTGCACGCACTAGAACTAGAAAAACAACGCGCACACTACGCCGAACAACAACTGCACCAGGCCCAACAACTCATCCAAGCCAAACAGGACACCATCGACGCCCTCAAAACAACTATCCACGCACTAGAAAACAC
The DNA here is from genome assembly GCF_040225855.1 of Corynebacterium sp. KPL2850. Classification (NCBI taxonomy): domain Bacteria; kingdom Bacillati; phylum Actinomycetota; class Actinomycetes; order Mycobacteriales; family Corynebacteriaceae; genus Corynebacterium; species Corynebacterium sp. KPL2850. Next base: position 6,716 of record NZ_JBEHFV010000048.1, on the reverse strand, counting down.
CCCACAAAAACAACTCACCACCACCCAAGAAATCCCCCACTCCGAACCCGAAACCAAGCCCACGAACCCCCCAACAGAAAGACACAACCCCCTACAGCGCCTCAGCCAATGGTTACGAAGCGGTTAAGGATAAACCTTGAGGTGAGCTATCAAATTAATAGTACGCTTATGAGTATGGAAACAAATCCTGAAAAGATAGTTGATAATCTCTTGAAAGACATGAAAGAAGTTCATGACTGGATTTGCATAGCCGATGCAACTGCAGCCAATGGGAAAAATTCATTCCATGCTACTTACGAAGACGTCGTAACTATTCTTGAGGCCGTCAAAGAGTATCCTTCAGTGACTATCGGGAAACTCGCAGGTCGTTTTATAGATCTCCCCGATAACTGGAGCCCCTCCGATGTAGCGGAGGCCATCTTTTCGTCAGCAGATCCCATAGGAGCGATGATGGATTTCTGGTTGCGCTCTACAGAAGATGTCTATAGCTAGAAATATTGCTCCTGCATAAGAGCTAAGCCTATCTGTTGCCGACTATAAGCTGGCATGACATGCTCCTCAACGAGGAGCGCGTAAGAAACAATGTTTAAGCCAAGTCTCAGGAATACCCCGTCTTTACCAGTATGTGCTGCCATTATCAGCGCCTTATTGCTAGTACCCCCAGTAGAACTTCCCGCTGCACATGCCCAGGAATACAGGGAATGTCCAGGAAATAACTATCCCACTCGATATGATGACTTTGATGAACTCCGCAGCTATCTAGACAGTTTCTACCGAAGAAAAGGACGTGTGTGGTCTGTTCCAAATGATGAAGCAGTATGGAGACTGTGGTGCGGAGCAACAAACGGTGAAGCTATTTTGAACGGAAACTCCGCTATCCCCTCCAGAAGGACTCTTTCAGATGGAGCAACTATGAACTTCCGTACGGAAAGTACGTCTGGTGGGTATGTGATCGACATAAATACCGGTAGGCACACCAAGCTGTTTAAAGTACACGTACAGTAAGGGATTTTTAAGTGAAATTGTCTTCTAGAAAAAAGCTAGTACCTCTTCTGGCAGCGCTATTTCTTTTGTTCCCTGTTCCATTTGCACAGGCAGATGAAACTGATACCGATCCTGAGACGTTGTCCCCGGGAGAAGAGACTATCCTGTCTTCCGGACAAACTTTTTCTTCAAGAAACCCTCTCGAAATCTCTTCTCTTTCTTCAGACGATAATTTTCGAGTAAAAACGTCGGATCTGACAACTTATAGTGCAGATGAAAATCTTGCACCCATGTGCGTCAGCGTACATAAGGGTTTTTATTCTATCCAAGTAGAAAATAATTGTGGCCATGATCTGCGAATAAAAGTGATAATGGCTTTCGACAGGGATTCTGAATGCAATGATGTTAAAGCCGGAGAAAAGAAGGGGGTAAAATTGCGCTACAATCCCTTTGGAGGCATAGACAGAGTAATTTTGTGCTAATCACGCACAGGCACGTGGTGTGCTAGATGGTTGGAAAAATAATTTTATAGTTCTTTTCACTTCGAACATTCCAGCATCAGAAATATGAAATTTTAAATTCAATCTGTGCGGCCGAGCACATATTTTTAAAGTAACATTCGGCGTGGCATATGAAAAACCCTAGCTCTGATGAGCTAGGGTTTTTCGTGCTGTAACAATTCAATAGTCAGTCTACTTGCACATCGTGTGTGTGTCTAGTTAGACGCGCGGAGAGATTCACAAATCCGCGTGGGATGGTTTCCCGAATCAATAGAAGTTCCTCGCTTTTTACCGGGCAGAGAGTACAGGGTTAGAGCCTGGCTTCTTTTCGCGCGTGCGTATCCGCCAGGTGCTCCCCAAGACCGTGAGGCTTGGGTGAAAAGGCCCGCCGAGCCTGGGACTACGGTCGTTAAGCAATATAGCTGAGCTTAGCCAAGAGATACGCACACATGCCGCCGGGGCTACAGAGGTAATGACTGTAGCCACGTATAAGCGACCGACGTCCTGACCGACGGAAGAGTCGAAGAGTCTAATTTTCCTTGTATACGTGCCTTTTTATCGCTGTTTTCAGCGACAAGAGGCACGGCGCTCCCTCTGAGCCCTCCCTCAGGAAGGGGCTCAAGACGTTACCTAGACAGTTACGGTGGGTTCGTTGAATCTGCTTAGGTGGTCGATGGCGTCGTGAGCGCCGCTAGCGTCTACATACATAATCGTATTGATGCGTCGAGCGAGGGCTTGTCGCCGAGATACTGAGGCCCACGAGTAGAAGGAACAGGGCGCTTCGTTAGAGACGAGCACTACTTGGTTGTAGGCGGCGACGCGGTCAGCGTAGCGGGCGGGGAGCGTCTTAGGCGAGATATCCAGGACATTGAGGAGAGTGCTAAGCCGCATTTCGCCGTCGAATTCGTCGAGGACTAGTACTTCTTCTCCGGAGTATGCATCGAAAGGGTTCTGGTAGTCGGTCACTCGATAATAGCTTGTGCCTCCCATCTCTACAGCGAGACTGGTTTTCCCTGTTCCGGGTGGCCCGTAGAGCCAGATGACCTCCATTTTACGGGGCTTAGTGTGGCGGGAGCGGTCTCGCGCAGCGACGAGTTTTTCTACCATTGCGGTCATGCGATTGGATTCGGGGACTTGAAGGAAGACTTCGTCGGCAGAAAGCCCTTTTTCAAGGATTGCTTCGCGGACTATCTCAACATCTTTGCGGCGCCCCGTCTCGTCACAGTGACGAATTGTCCCGTGCTCTAACCTTGGTTCATCAATGATGCGGGTTTCTTTTTTGGTGACATAGTTAATGGCCTGTTGTATTGGACCACTGCGAGGCTCCAAATGAGCGCTTGGGAGTCTTCTTTTGAGCGTGGAAAACCTAATAGGGGATTGTCCGCCGTCGATAATTAGCTGCCAGTGGCGGTATCCGTCTTCTTCGCCTTCTTCGAGCTGGCCTAGATAGTTGTATGAGGCTAGTGCTTCTTCTATCTCCTTTCGAGTCATCTTCTCTGCCGATACTGTGGCCATCCATGACCGTGACTGCGTAGTCTTGCTACAACGTGTGCTACGCATTACTTCACCTGAATACCCTTTCTGAGCTGGTCTGATACATGCTACAGAGGTGCCGGTTAGTGTTACCCCGGCACCTCTGTAGCATGTATCAGACCAGCTCAGAAAGGGTATTCAGGTGAAGTAATGCGTAGCACACGTTGTAGCAAGACTACGCAGTCACGGTCATGGATGGCCACAGTATCGGCAGAGAAGATGACTCGAAAGGAGATAGAAGAAGCACTAGCCTCATACAACTATCTAGGCCAGCTCGAAGAAGGCGAAGAAGACGGATACCGCCACTGGCAGCTAATTATCGACGGCGGACAATCCCCTATTAGGTTTTCCACGCTCAAAAGAAGACTCCCAAGCGCTCATTTGGAGCCTCGCAGTGGTCCAATACAACAGGCCATTAACTATGTCACCAAAAAAGAAACCCGCATCATTGATGAACCAAGGTTAGAGCACGGGACAATTCGTCACTGTGACGAGACGGGGCGCCGCAAAGATGTTGAGATAGTCCGCGAAGCAATCCTTGAAAAAGGGCTTTCTGCCGACGAAGTCTTCCTTCAAGTCCCCGAATCCAATCGCATGACCGCAATGGTAGAAAAACTCGTCGCTGCGCGAGACCGCTCCCGCCACACTAAGCCCCGTAAAATGGAGGTCATCTGGCTCTACGGGCCACCCGGAACAGGGAAAACCAGTCTCGCTGTAGAGATGGGAGGCACAAGCTATTATCGAGTGACCGACTACCAGAACCCTTTCGATGCATACTCCGGAGAAGAAGTACTAGTCCTCGACGAATTCGACGGCGAAATGCGGCTTAGCACTCTCCTCAATGTCCTGGATATCTGGCCTATGATGCTCCCCGCCCGCTACGCTGACCGCGTCGCCGCCTACAACCAAGTAGTGCTCGTCTCTAACGAAGCGCCCTGTTCCTTCTACTCGTGGGCCTCAGTATCTCGGCGACAAGCCCTCGCTCGACGCATCAATACGATTATGTATGTAGACGCTAGCGGCGCTCACGACGCCATCGACCACCTAAGCAGATTCAACGAACCCACCGTAACTGTCTAGGTAACGTCTTGAGCCCCTTCCTGAGGGAGGGCTCAGAGGGAGCGCCGTGCCTCTTGTCGCTGAAAACAGCGATAAAAAGGCACGTATACAAGGAAAATTAGACTCTTCGACTCTTCCGTCGGTCAGGACGTCGGTCGCTTATACGTGGCTACAGTCATTACCTCTGTAGCCCCGGCGGCATGTGTGCGTATCTCTTGGCTAAGCTCAGCTATATTGCTTAACGACCGTAGTCCCAGGCTCGGCGGGCCTTTTCACCCAAGCCACACGCTCTTGGGGAGCACCAGGCTGATACGCACGCGCCAAAAGACGCCAGGCCAAAACCCTCTACTCTCAGCCCGGTAAAAAGCGAGGACCCTCTATCGATACGGGAAACCATCCCACGCGGATTTGTGAATCTCTCCGCGCGTCTAACTAGACACACACACGATGTGCAAGTAGACTGACTATTGAATTGTTACAGCACGAAAAACCCTAGCTCATCAGAGCTAGGGTTTTTCATATGCCACGCCGAATGTTACTTTAAAAATATGTGCTCGGCCGCACAGATTGAATTTAAAATTTCATATTTCTGATGCTGGAATGTTCGAAGTGAAAAGAACTATAAAATTATTTTTCCAACCATCTAGCACACCACGTGCCTGTGCGTGATTAGCACAAAATTACTCTGTCTATGCCTCCAAAGGGATTGTAGCGCAATTTTACCCCCTTCTTTTCTCCGGCTTTAACATCATTGCATTCAGAATCCCTGTCGAAAGCCATTATCACTTTTATTCGCAGATCATGGCCACAATTATTTTCTACTTGGATAGAATAAAAACCCTTATGTACGCTGACGCACATGGGTGCAAGATTTTCATCTGCACTATAAGTTGTCAGATCCGACGTTTTTACTCGAAAATTATCGTCTGAAGAAAGAGAAGAGATTTCGAGAGGGTTTCTTGAAGAAAAAGTTTGTCCGGAAGACAGGATAGTCTCTTCTCCCGGGGACAACGTCTCAGGATCGGTATCAGTTTCATCTGCCTGTGCAAATGGAACAGGGAACAAAAGAAATAGCGCTGCCAGAAGAGGTACTAGCTTTTTTCTAGAAGACAATTTCACTTAAAAATCCCTTACTGTACGTGTACTTTAAACAGCTTGGTGTGCCTACCGGTATTTATGTCGATCACATACCCACCAGACGTACTTTCCGTACGGAAGTTCATAGTTGCTCCATCTGAAAGAGTCCTTCTGGAGGGGATAGCGGAGTTTCCGTTCAAAATAGCTTCACCGTTTGTTGCTCCGCACCACAGTCTCCATACTGCTTCATCATTTGGAACAGACCACACACGTCCTTTTCTTCGGTAGAAACTGTCTAGATAGCTGCGGAGTTCATCAAAGTCATCATATCGAGTGGGATAGTTATTTCCTGGACATTCCCTGTATTCCTGGGCATGTGCAGCGGGAAGTTCTACTGGGGGTACTAGCAATAAGGCGCTGATAATGGCAGCACATACTGGTAAAGACGGGGTATTCCTGAGACTTGGCTTAAACATTGTTTCTTACGCGCTCCTCGTTGAGGAGCATGTCATGCCAGCTTATAGTCGGCAACAGATAGGCTTAGCTCTTATGCAGGAGCAATATTTCTAGCTATAGACATCTTCTGTAGAGCGCAACCAGAAATCCATCATCGCTCCTATGGGATCTGCTGACGAAAAGATGGCCTCCGCTACATCGGAGGGGCTCCAGTTATCGGGGAGATCTATAAAACGACCTGCGAGTTTCCCGATAGTCACTGAAGGATACTCTTTGACGGCCTCAAGAATAGTTACGACGTCTTCGTAAGTAGCATGGAATGAATTTTTCCCATTGGCTGCAGTTGCATCGGCTATGCAAATCCAGTCATGAACTTCTTTCATGTCTTTCAAGAGATTATCAACTATCTTTTCAGGATTTGTTTCCATACTCATAAGCGTACTATTAATTTGATAGCTCACCTCAAGGTTTATCCTTAACCGCTTCGTAACCATTGGCTGAGGCGCTGTAGGGGGTTGTGTCTTTCTGTTGGGGGGTTCGTGGGCTTGGTTTCGGGTTCGGAGTGGGGGATTTCTTGGGTGGTGGTGAGTTGTTTTTGTGGGGTGTTTTCTAGTGCGTGGATAGTTGTTTTGAGGGCGTCGATGGTGTCCTGTTTGGCTTGGATGAGTTGTTGGGCCTGGTGCAGTTGTTGTTCGGCGTAGTGTGCGCGTTGTTTTTCTAGTTCTAGTGCGTGCACTAGATTTTGGTGGTCTTGTGTACTGGTTGCACTGGTGGGTTCTTCGGGGGTTTTGTGTGTGATGGTATCCAGTCGTCCGCTGTTGATGAGGTCGCCGATGGGGATGTACCAGGTGTCTTGTTTTTGCTGGGCTCGGGGGAATTCTCCGCGGGTTCTGGCGCGAGTGATGGTGGATTTGGTGACGCCGGTGAGCTTGGCTGCTTCGGCGATGGTAAGTAGCTGGTCGAGGTGATCGTCCATGTGTGCAATGGTAGTGGTGTAGTGCCGTGCACTAAGCGCAAGCGCACCACGCTGTTGCATGTGGGTGGTGGTGCACCAGGTGGTGCGGCGGGGTGTGTGGGGATATAGGGCGTGGTGTGTGGCTGCATGCT
>NZ_JBEHFV010000047.1:0-8846 GCF_040225855.1 Corynebacterium sp. KPL2850 | reverse complement strand
GAAGCCGCCGGATCAGCTACACTTACTATCGCATCTTGATTAAATCCCCGTGTCCACTTTCCGGGGTTCGGGCCCTCGGTCTGGGCCTATTAGCTGTAGAGCCCGACCCACACGGTGTATTTCGCCTGCGGTCAGTTTCGCCCTTGTCTGGCTCATTATTGTGGGATGACGCCACAAACGGGCCAGTGGCCGGGTATCGACGCTCTGGAGTTAATTCCGAGGGCTTATACCGCGAGGTGCTCTACCTGCAGGGCGAAGTCATCGTGATTTCCAAAGACTCGACCGACATGGGCACGGTGCGCTCAGTCGAACGATTCAACGTTCCCGGCGGCGGGTTCCCCATGTTCCGTCTGCGCAATCGTCTACGCACATCACACTGGTCGGGCCAATCAGAAATCACCCCGGCCGTGCGGTACCTGACAGACGCTGCCGCCCGTACCCTTGAAAACATGGAGTACAACTCCGAGTTTTATGCCTCCCCACAGCGATGGGCTACCGGCGCCTCACCCGAAGACTTCGGTTACGACCCCGAAGGCATGACGGAATTCGACCGCGTAGAAATGGGCTGGCGAACCTCCATCGGCAAAATGCTCGTCCTCAACGGCGATGAAGATGACCCGAAGCAGCCTAGTGTGGGGCAGTTTGCTTCGTCGCCTCCTACCCCGTTTATTGAGCAGGTTCGTGCGTATTCTCAGCTGATTGCGTCAGAGTCGAAGATTCCTGCGCAGTACTTTGGGTTTATGACGGAGAACCCGCCGTCGGGTGATTCGATTCGTGTGTGGAAAGAGCAGCTTATTCGCGCCTCTGAGATTAAGACGGAGTTGATGAATCCGGATTTGTTGGAGTTGGCCCGCGTACTGGTGCAGGTGTCCGACCTCGACCAGGACGTCGACATTGAGGACCTGGTTGACGGGCTCGAGGTGGATTGGCGTGACCCCGCCACCGCGTCCAAGGCCGCCGACGCCGACTGGGCGCTAAAGCTGCTTACTTCCGGTGTGCTCGCCCCCGATTCCGAGGTGCTGCTGAAGAACCTGCACTTTTCAGCCGCTGACCGGCTCCAAATCGAGCAAGAAAACCGCAGCAAACGCCTCTCCCAGTTGGCACAGGTACTCCAAGCTTCGACACCCCAAGACCAGGAAAACACCGAAACCCCACCCCAAAACTCCGACCAGGTGGCACCGTCACCGCGTGAAAACGCCAGCGACGACGCCAAGGAGGCCCGTTAAATGAGCGCGGTAGACCCACAACGCCCCTGGGCTTCAATCACCCCCGTCGTTGATTCCATCGCTCGCCAAGCCGTTACGGACCTCAATTCACGCGCCCTCATCATCCCGGACATCACCGCCGACCCCTACCGCCAAAAAGAGTTGTTACGGCAAATGGTCCGCGAAACCATCGACTCCTACGGCACAGCCGTTTCTGATGCCACGATGGCGTGGTTAGAAGAACAGGAAGACCACATGGGAATGCGGCCGGTGGAATGGAAGCCTCGTCGGGTGGATTCCGAGCAGGTTGAGGCTCGTATGGCGAAGGATTTCGCACCGTTGTTCTTTGAGGAGCAGGGTTATTATCGCTCGCTGCGGGCGATGAGGTTTATTGTGGCTGATGAGTTGTACTCTCGTCAGCGTAAAAACACTGAGCATACGGCCTGGAAGGGTGGGGGTTCGTGGGCTCGTGTTGCGCATCCTGGGGCGTGTGCTTTTTGCACCCTTTTGGCTTCGCGTGGGTTTGATTACACGTCCCGTTCTACTGCTGGTGGTGGTTATTCCGGTGCTCACTTTCATGACCATTGCCGCTGTTTGGTGATTTGCCGTAAGCGAGGGCACGTTGAGCTTCCAGAGTCGACGATTCGGGCGCAGAAGATTTATAAGAAGGCTCAGGAAGAAGTTGATAGCACGGACCCCGATGTGCTGTTGCGGGCGATGCGTCAGGTGGGTGACCTTAGCAAATGAACAGGTGTGCTATTCTGTGGTGTGGTTACGGTTTGTATCCGGAAGGGATGAATGAGGCCGTAGTCCACAAACTGAACATTTAGGGGGACGCTGTGTCGCACGAGGACGCAAACGCTGAAAATTCCGAAAAGGAAACCACCAGCGGGGATACTGCAACCAACGCCGCAAAGGCAGAAACCGAAGCCGCACCACCCGACTACCGTAAAAAGTACGAGGACATGCGGGCCCACTCTCGCACGTGGGAAAATCGGGCAGAAAAATCGCTAGCAGACGTTGAGCAGCTTACCGCGGACAAAGAGAAACTCGAATCCACGATTAAAGACCTTCAGGCTGAGCTTTCGACGGCCCATAGTCAGGTCGAAGATGCTCAGCATAATCGGGATTTGATTATCCACATCGCGGGGCTCGGCGGCGACGTAGAGCAACTATTCGATTCGAAAAGCTTCTGCGCAGCCGTAGATAAGCTCGACGCTGACGATGACGATTTTGAATCCACGATTAAAGACCTCATCGGCAAGCACTCCCCCGCCGCCCCTGCATCGTCGCGGCTTACCTGGGAATCACCGAATCAGGGCATTTCTAGGGGTGAAGAGCTGTGGCAAAGGCGTAAGAAGCGCCAGGGGGCGTAGTCCGCATTCATCACACCATCGGGGGATATTATGCACTTTCGGCCAGAATTTGACCGTTACTCTCCCAGCGACCTGTCGTGGCTGGGCTCTCGCCACGCAGTAAACAACGCCGAAACCGGCACGCTGGGCGAAAAGACTACCCATATTCGCACGTCCGTCCTACCCTCTGGCACCGCCTTGCACCGCGAAGGCGACTACTGGGTGCCAGTCACGTCCAAGACGCAGTCCGTGGACGGGTTCCTGCTAACGGACCAGGACAATAACCCAGGCGAGGTTGTGCCGATTGTCTGGCACGGCCGTGTTCGCATTGACCGCCTTCCGGATTCCAACAACCGCGTGAACATCGCAGAATGCGACCACGCAGAATTCACGTTCGTGCACGAACCGCACGGTTCTTTGTGGAATGAGGATGGCTCCACCAACTTCGATGCCATCGGCGACGTACGGGAGGATTAATCATGGGTTCTACGCAAATTTGGAACGAGGTCCTCTCTCCGGAGGACCTGACTATCTACGCAAACCACTACCTAAACGACCTGCAGGCCGCCGGTGGTTCCCTATCTGCTTATTTCCCAGACCAGCTGATTAACGACGTGTTCTTCAGCTGGATGACCGAGCAGGACACCGGACGCCTGGCTGAGGTGCGCTCTGCAGACGCTGAAACGCCGATTGGCTCCATGGGCGGCGGCCAGAAGGCCATGATGCAGATGCCTCTGATTGGTCAGAAGGTCCGCATCAACGAGATGGACCAGCTGCGCAGCTTCCACCAGGGAGATTCCCGCTTCCAGGAAGACGACATGACCAAGGCCACCGAGACGGTCGTCCGCGCAGTCGCCAACCGCGTCGAGGTAGCCCGCGGCGACGTCCTCACCACCGGCCGTGTCCGCTATGCGGAAAACGGCGCCATCGTCGACGCCGGCATTGGCCGCGATGAGGAATTCGAGGTCACCCCGAAGAAGCACTGGGATGACCAGGATTCCGGCGCCCTGGAAGACATCATCTCGTGGGCTATGGACTACGAGGATGCCAACGGTACTAAGCCCGGCACGATTATTGCTTCGCCGAAGGTCATCCAGAAGCTGCAGACGAATAAGCAGTTCCGTGATGCGGCAAATACCACCGGCGAATTGGCGCGTGTCTCCTCTGGCGCTATTAACGCTGTGCTGCAGGACCAGGGGCTTCCGGGGATTACGTCGTATTCTCGTTCCGTGCGTGATGGTAAGGCTGCGCGCCGGATTCTGGATGAGAATACGTTGTACTTCCTGCCGCCGGAGACTCAGTCTGGTTTGCTGGGCTATACGGTGTGGGGTCAGACGGTGGAGATGAATTCTCCGGAGTATAACCTGTCTGGCGCTGGTCAGATTGCGGTCGGTGCTTGGCGGGAGAACGACCCGATGGCGTATTGGGTGCGTGCTAACTGCGCTGTGCAGCCGATTCTGACGAATCCGAATATGGCCATGGTTGCTCACGTGGTTAAGCCTGGTCCGGCGAAAAAGGCTGGCCGTAGCGCTAAGTAGTCCAGTTTGGGGGTTCACGTGGACACATATTGCACGATTCTTGACGTTACTGACCGTTTGACTATTGAGCCGGATGAGGACGATAAGAGCCTTATTGTGGCGATGGTTGATGAGGCGACGGTCGCTATTGATGCTTATTTGGGTAAGCATTTTGATGAGTCAGTTCCGGCGGCGGTTCGTGTGGTGTGTGCCCGTGTGGCTGCCCGCGCTGTCTCTCGTGGTTTGTCGTCTGCTCCTGTGGGTGCTGAGTCTCAGTCGTTTGCTGCTGGCCCGTTTTCGACGAGTCAGAATTTTGGGTCGAATTCGAATGCTGGCGGTGTGTTCTTGACGGCTGAGGATAAGCGGATGTTGCGCTCGGTTGGGGGTGGTCGACGTGGCGCGTTCACGGTCTCACTCTACTGAGTCGGGGTACCCACTCCCCTACGATGTGCGGGTTCGTCGGCGTGAGGATTCGGGGGAGGATTCTTTCGGTAATCCGGTAACCAGATGGGGTGGTCCTCAGGTTGTGCGGGTTGCTGGTTGGTCTATTAGCGATTCCCCGGAAACTGGCCCGGATGATAAGGATATTCGGCGCGTGGATTGGGCTGGGGCGTTGTTTGCGCTTCCAGGTGATGTGCATGCCGGTGATTTAGTTCATCTCGGTGGTGTTGATTTCTTGATTGCCGATGGTGGCCATGATTTCACGCATGGGCCGTGGTGGGACCCGGGTTTGGCAGAGTATAAGCTGCGTATTTTTGAGGGGGTTGAGCGTGGCTGACAGCTTTAAGTTCAAGATGAATCACCAGTTTTTTAATCGCGTGCTCAAGGAATCATCGGAGACTAAGCATCTAGTTGATGGTAAGGCCGAGGAGTTCCGTTCGAAGGTTGGCGACCATTATGTCGTGAAGCCTGCTGAGCAAGGCCGTGGCCGCTGGCGTGCGTTGATTGTGCCTACGCCCGGTGATTGGGAGGCCTACGGGCATGAGAAGAAGCATAATGCGTTGCAAAAGGCCGTAGGCGCCTACCCGGTCGCGACGAAGTCCCCGAAGAAGGGAGCATAGCTAATGCGGCATCCTTCTGCGATTGTTGTCTCTTGCCTGAAGCGGTGGCTTAAAGGTTCCGAGTTCGACGGGGTGTATGTAGCGACCAAGGTTCCGGATGAGCTTGATGGGCCTATGGTTCAGGTTGATGCGGCGGCCCCGGACCGGGAAACGCCGGTGACTGACCGTACTCGCATCATTCTTTTGGCCTACGGCACCGATGATGAGTACTGCGTGGACCTACTGTCCGCCTGCTTGGAAGGCATGGAGGTTTCCTACCGTGCTGAGGGGGATATTTTGGATTGGGATACTGATACCGACCCGTATATTTTCCCCGACCCGGATAGGCCTTCTGCTATTCGTTGGCAGGGCGCGGGCACCTTGTGGACGGCGTTAAGTTAAGTATTTTTCATGTATAATTTGTGGTGACTGCCCTGCTTGGGGTGGTTACTCGGGGTAAATTTTTTTGGGGGAATTCGCATGTCACGTATGCGACAAAACATTGTTGTCGGCGCGCCCGAGGTCAAAAGCGGCGGCGCCGCATGGATTGGCATGGCGGGCATCAACCCGCTGCAGACGCCACACTCTGCCTCTATCAGGGTGGCTTCACTGCCAGCAGTCAACAAGTTCAGCCCCGCTGGCTACATCAGCGAGGACGGACTAACAAAGACTGTCGACCGTGATACCGAAAAGGTTGTGGACTGGAATGGTGACACCATGGCAGTGTTGCAGTCCAATCACTCGGTGCAAATCAAGTGCAAGTTCCACGAGATTGTCAATTCTCACGTGGCTACCGCCGTGATGGGCGAAGGCAACTTCCGTTCCCGTCATGATGGACGAGCAGTCCAGATGATTGACAACGCTACGGAAACGCCCTACCGCTCATTCATCTTCGACATTCACGGCGGCGAAGACCTGAAGGGACGCTTGTTCATCCCGAATGGTCGCGTCACCGAGCTCGACGACCAGGTGTTCTCGCGAGGCGAGGTCGTAGGCTTCGACGCCACGATTGAATGCTTCCCGGATGAAAAGGGAAACAACCTCTACACCTACATTGACCGCCGCAACGTCAAAAAGGATGATGATGACCGCTTCCCAGATGATGGGCTTCCGGTTGTATCCCTGGCAGAAATTGAAGACATTGTGCGCAATGCTCTGAATAATCTGCCTATCTCGCCGGACTTGGTTGCGGGCCTGTTCTACTCGCTCATTGACGGCAAGGGCGGGCTGGACCTTGAGTTCATCGACAAGCTCGCGAAGCACCTTGCGCCGCTCAACGGCGTGGACGATTTGCTGCAGCTCTTGTCTGACCTGGTGGAGGGTAAAGATGCAGCCACGTTGATTAAGGACGTGGAGGCATTGCCGTTTACTCCACTGAATCGTCATAATCGTTGGGCTCAGGCAGTTGTTGACCTGCTCACCGGTGCTGGTGGACGGCAAACGATTGATGACCTGACCGGCGGCATCATCTAAACACCAAACATTTTCGGGGAATTGTAAACACTATTTTTGGGGGTAAATTTCATGGCTGATAAGGATAGCCTGCTTTCTCAAATCACTAACTCCATCCGCGACCTGCAGCAGCAGGGCGGCGTGGAAAAGGACACCGCTGATTCTCTCACCGGAATGTTCTCCAACTTCAACGGCATCATCGACAAGATTTCCGAATCCATCCCACAGCAGGTCTCCATGCTGGGCCGCACCGTCAAGGACGCCAAGACCCTCGCCGATGACCTCAAGCAGATTCTCGGCGGCCCACTGGTATTCCCAGGCACCGGCGTCCCCTCTGCCATTAAGGGCATCGAAGACGCCAAGACTCGCCTGCATGACCTCGTTGCTGAGCAGTTCGGCGATGCTGAGGCACTCCCAGACAAGGCCGCAGAGCGCGTAAAGGAACTCGCAGACCACGCCGGCACGGTCGGTTCCGCTGTGGATGAGTTCGTTGGTTCTTCCTACGCAAAGAAGCTCTTCGACGGCATCACCCCGGGCGATGGCTTCCCAGAACTGGTGGGCAAGTTTGATGCCCTTCCTGAGGCTGACCGCAAGAAGCTCACGGACTTGGTCACCGGCATTGGTTCCTCCGCCCAGCCAATCGGTGCTGCCCTCGTGGACATTCTGCGCGCATTCAACGAGGACAACAAGGAGGAAAAGTAATGGAATACAAGTACACTGACCGCGATAACTTCGGTGAATTCAACCCCACTCACCTCGTGGACCGTCTCGAGTCTGCCGGGGTTATCCCGCACGAAATGGCAGACGCTCTCTCCCAGGCTTCTAGCGCTCTGCTGAACTTGGGTGACGATACTCGCGGCGAGGTTGAAAAGGCTGTTTCTACCCTGGTGGGTGAGGCTGAAAGTGGCCAGGAAGTCTTGGATACGCTTAAGGCGAATATTGATACCGCTATTCATGAGCCGGATCCGCTGAAGAAGGTTGCCGATTTCAAGTCTGCGGCTGATGAGCTCGTTGATGGGCTTGAGGGCCAGCTGAAGGATCTGGGTCTGGAGAAGGTTTCTGACCTTTCTGATATTCGTTCTACTGTTCGGGATTTTGCTGAAGCGTTGGATACGCTGAATGCTTCTGCCCCAATTGCACAGGTGGTCAAGAAGCTACCTGGTGGTGCCCTGCCTGGCCATGTTCTGGAGGCTTTGGCTGAGCTGCGACAGGATGAGCTTGATGAGCTGGCGAAGCACTTTGACGCTGTCACTGAGCGTGGCGGCAAGCTTATCGGCGAGCTGGCTTCCTTGGGTGCTGATGAGGCTGTGCGTAAGGCTGTGAAGGCTGCTGAGGGGCTGTCTCCTTTGCTGGCTGTGGCTTTGGCTGCGGGCTCTGTTGTTGCCCAGGGCGCTGAGGCGGTCAAGGGTATTGTTGATTTGGGCGTGGCCTTAAAGGCTGCTGTGGTCAAGGGCTTGTTTACCGCGGGTAAGGGTCTTTTGGCTGCTCCGGTTATCGCGCAGTTTAAGGCGGCGAAGAAGCTTCCGTTTATTGTTGTTGCGCTGCAGATGTTTAATCATCATGAGGTGCGTCAGGCGCTGCTGCACGTCTTTAACGAGGTGCTTATTAATTCGCTGACGGCGTTTAATACCAAGGCTGTGGTAAAGGCTGTTCGTGCAGCGGTGGACTTCCTTGTTCTGTCTACGCCGATTCGTGTTGCGGTGCGTGGCAATAATCTGCTGAAGATTGTCAACGGGCTGAATATCGGCCGTATTCTCTTCAACGTATTCTTGCTGTCTCGCGTGCCTCAGCTGGGCCATCTGCCGGTTCGTGGCTTGGGTCTGCGTGGCGTGGAGACTCTGGCTGCTGGACTGTTTGCAAACTGGCGCGTACTGAAGACCGTACTGACTCCGCTCGCGCTGAAGCCGGGCGTTCTTATCGGTGATGCGGTGGCATTGATTGTTGTCGCCTACCTTGTTGTGGGTGCGCTGACTGTCTAGCCAGAACTGGCCGCGTAGGGGCTGAGGGCGTGTTCCCTCGGCCCCTTCTCTTATGTCGTTGTGCCTGGTTCTCCGTGTTTTATACTGGGAGTTGTATTGTGACGTTATTTTGGGGGTTTTATGCGTAATCGGGGGAATCTTGTCCATGGTGTGCCGAATGTTTCGGCCGGCGGTGGTGCTTGGATTGGCCAGCCGGTGTCGAGTCCTTTTTCGGTGCCTTTAGGGCCCGAACCCCGGAAAGTGGACACGGGGATTTAATCAAGATGCGATAGTAAGTGTAGCTGATCCGGCGGCTTCG
>NZ_JBEHFV010000046.1:0-10514 GCF_040225855.1 Corynebacterium sp. KPL2850 | reverse complement strand
TGGCATGGTGGAAAGGTACCTCACTTCCCCAGCGAGATGCTGGTTTCAAGGTGTCCACCATCTGGGGGTCAGGTCCTGACAAGGACGGCGTGCTGTTCATGCAGATCATGCACGGCGGCCGTACCAGCCACCCAGACCTCATTGATGGCGCCCAGGCAGAGGCCCCAAGCGCGTTGGATTGGGACGGCCAGGTTCGCGGTTTTGCAGGCAAGATGGATGCACCGGTGCCGCGCGCACTAGAGGCTGATGAGCTCCCGCGCATCGTTGAGGAATTTCGCGCTGCCGCACGCCGGGCCGTCGATGCCGGCGTTGATGGTGTAGAGATCCACAATGCGAATGGCTACCTGCTGCACGAATTCATGGCACCGTCTGCCAACCAGCGCGGCGATGAATTTGGTGGCAGCCCAGAAAACCGGTGGCGCCTGCCAGAGATGGTCATTCGTGCTGTCGTAGATGAAATTGGTGCTGACCGCGTGGGCGTGCGTTTCTCCCCGGCCCACGTTGTACAAGGCATTGTTGAAGATGACGAGGCGGATATGTTGGCCACCTACGGCGGACTTTTGGACGCCATTGCCCCGCTGAACCTGGCTTATGTCTCCTTCCTGCACGCCGAGCCGGAAGGCGAGCTCATCTCGGCCTTGGCAAAGAAGGCCCGTGCCAATGGCGAAACCAAGGTCTTGATGAATGATGGTTTCGGCACTGTCACCACCAAGGAAGATGCCGAGCGCGAGCTGGAATTGGACCACGTGGATGCCGTTGTAGTGGGCCGTCAGCTCATTGCTAACCCGGACTTGGTACGCCGGTGGGAAGAAGGCCTGGCCCTTAATGAGCCAGATCAGGCCACGTTCTACGTCGGCGGCGAGCGCGGCTACATTGATTATGAAACTGCCGCGGACTAACGCGTAGTCCGCGGCAGGTAGGGGAAGAGAGCGCGAGTGATAGAGAGTGAAATATCCCAGAGAGGATCTTTCACTCTCTATATCGAACGTGCACCCAGCGAGCGTTAACAACTGCCCGCTAAATATTATGAACTAAAGCCCTCATCCGGGCGCCATGTCAGCGTGACGGCTTCGTTTACTGGTGCGGCGGGATTGAGGAGATCCTCAACGCGTAGCCAGTGCATTTCCGCAGAATCAGGGCGGATGGTGACGTAGCTATATCCGTGGTGATCGAGGTTGACGTGGCGTGTATGGGGGTTTGCCTCCAAAAGGAAGCGCTCTGCCAGCTTGGAAAGCTCGTTGTCCCCGGGAAGGTGAAGCTGTTCGTTGACATTGGGCGCGGAGACAGATGAGCACACCAATTCGGCCCCGAAGATGTGCCCGTCCTTGCTGATATTATGCGCCCATTCGGAGTGGATATCGCCGGTAACAAAGAGGGCGTGGGAGTCGTGCTTCGCAAGGGCATCGATAAGCATCCGGCGTTCTGCCGAGTATCCATCCCATTGGTCGCCATTGACAGGAATGCCGGTGATATTGGACGACAGCGAGGACGATACGGGTGCCAGCTTGTCGTCGCGCTGCAGGGTAGCCAGGTTCATGGGGGAGAACATGACGGAGTTGCCCAGCATATTCCACGCGGCGGCGGAGGTGTCGATCTTGTTGACCAGCCAGGCGTACTGCTCCGAACCGAGCATGCTTCGCCCCTCGGCGGCCATCCTGGCAGGGCCAAAGAGAATTTGCTTATCGCGGTATGTGCGCAGATCCATCATGGTCAGTTCCACGAGATCGCCAAAGGTCAAACACCGGTAGAGATGGCCATTATCGGATGGATTGCTTGCCCGTACCGGCATCCATTCAAAGTAGGCCTGCATCGCGGCATTGCGGCGATCGATCCAAGCGCCTTCCTTTCCCTCCGTGTGGTTATGGGCGCCGTCCCTCCAAGAATTGTCTGCGGTTTCGTGGTCGTCCCAGACCGCGATCCACGGCAGGGCAGCATGTGCTGCTTGGAGATTTTCATCGGTGCGGTAGCGGCCGAGGCGCGTGCGATAATCTTCCAGTGTCGTAATCTCGTGCGCGGGGTGGTGCAGGCGTACTGGACCGAAACCGGCGTACTCGCGCTGTGGGTATTCGTAAATATAGTCTCCCAGAAAGACCATATAATCTAGTTGCCCGGCTCGTCCGCGCTGAGCGATATCGCCATAGGCTTGAAAGAAACCGGACTCCCAGTTGGCACAGCTGGCTACACCGAAGGTTAGTTCTTCTGGGGATGCAGTAACCGCTGGTGCGGTTTTGGTGCGGCCTACGGGGGAGATTTTATCTTGGGCACGAAAGCGGAAGTAATACACGGATTCTGGTTCGAGGCCGTGAGGATCCACGTGGACCGTGTGATCTTGTGCGGGATCGGTGGTGACTTCGCCGCGCTTGACGATGTCCCTAAACTCCTCATCCCGCGCAATCTCCCATTCCACGGTGGTAGGCGCGCCTGCACCGGAGCCAGGCATCGCATCTGCATCTGGGGTCACGCGCGTCCACAAGACAACAGAATCTGGAATGGGATCTCCGGAGGCTACCCCGTGCAGGAAGGGGCGTTCACCGAGCGTGGGCTCTACCATGTGTGGTTCTGGGCGCGAGGAGAGGCTGCTTTGTGCATGAGCAGTGCTGGCGTTAGCCGTGCTGGCAGTGGTGGTCAGCGCCAAGGCGGCGCCGACTGTGCCGCTGGTTTGGAGGAATTTGCGGCGGTTGACATGAGACATCTCTGATTGCATGCTGTGGTTTCTGCTAGTCATATTCATAAGTTTTCTAAGATTGAAAGGGCCTGCAACCGCTCAGGCCGCATTACACCAGAAATTCCTTTATCAGTAACCACGGGTTTACCTCCGCACCGATCGGCACGCCTTATTCAGAGGTCTAGAGCACAGTAGGCTGGAAGATATGAGCGAGTTGCAGCAGATAAGTCAATGGCCCGTAGATACCGTGGCCGGAGCATTGATCCACAGCGGTGAGGTGATAGACAAGGTAGGCGATACTTCGCGCCAATTTCCGGTTGCCTCCGTTACCAAGCTGGTATCGGCGTACGCGGTGATGATGGCCGTGGAGGAAGGCGCGGTGGATTTGAAGCAGCCCGCTGGTCCGGAGGGTTCGACCCTCGAGCATCTGCTCGCGCACGCCTCGGGTGTGAAGTTCGATTCGCGTGAACAACAAAAACCAGTGGGCGAGCGGCGCATCTATTCCTCTGCCGGTTATGAGTGGGCTGCAGAGATCGTTGAAGGTGCCACCGGCATCGAATTTGCAGAGTACCTGCGCGAAGGCGTGTGCGAGCCGCTTGGAATGTCCTCTACCCGCTTAGAGGACTCGGCAGGGCACGGCTTGGTTTCTACCGTGGAGGATCTCGCTGCATTTGCTGCCGAGGTCCACGACCCGCAGCTCCTGCACCCCAGTACCGTGGCCGATATGCGCCGCGTTCACTTTCCTGGTTTGCGCGGCATCGTACCCGGTTACGGGAGCTTTAAGGATTGCACCTGGGGGCTTGGATTTGAGATCCGCGGTGAGAAAGACCACTGGATGGGAGCCCTGCCTGCCGATGCCACCGGGCACTTCGGCATGTCCGGAACCTACCTCTGGCTGGCCGGCGACTACGCCATGGTGGCATTGACAGACCGAGATTTTGGTGATTGGGCAAAGCCACTGTGGAATGAAACCAATACAAAGATCTGGGAGGCGCTGTAAGGAGCTCCGTCGCAGATTTTCCTTAATAGGAAAACGAAAAAGCTCCCCATTCCAGTGGAGTGGGGAGCTTAAAGCTGCTCTTTTTAGAACACCTGCAGACCGAGGCCTTCGAGGAACATGGCGAACTGGGTGAAGATGCCGTCAACGAGGGAGAGAATCTGGAATCCGAGAGCAGAAGAAAGAACAAACATAGGGGGTTCCTTTCAATAGGGAGAATTCAAACTGGATTGTTTTAATTTATCTCAGTATAAGCAGAGTGCGTGGATCGTGTCAAACTGTATTCTTAATACAAAATAAATGAATATCGACCGCTCTACTGATGGGGCGTGCGTCTCTTTTTCAAATCAGGGGATGAGAGTGGGGTTGGCGCCTGGCTACCCCCGCCGTGGGTTTACCACTTGGGGCTTTTTGGAGAGCTTAGCCCCTAGGGGGACTGGGGTAGTTTTCGGCCGAGGCCCTAGGGGGTGAGCGCTATTGGGCAAGTGTTTCCGCTGCTAACTGCCTTGTGAGCGACTCGTACCGGGACGTTGTTTTAGAGAAAGCGGTTCAAGGGGTAAATTTCACAAATTTCACTGTTGTAACTTCAATTTCTTTAGTCACTTTAATCACAGTCTGGACTTTATGTTGAGGTTTAGATCTTGGGGGTTGAAGTGAAAGTTGAGGGTTGTAGAGGGTGGTGTGGCGCAGGAAAATTGGGTGCAGACGCAAAAGACAGTTCGTTGGGGAAGACGAAGCTCGTCTTGCACTGCGCCGCACGCCACGCGTGTGGCTAGCAGTGGTGATTTGTCGAGGGAGATATCGGCTATGAATACTTGCGTCAATCCAGTGCCGGTTGATCAACCGGCCTCTAACTACACGTGGCCCAGCCGCAATGGTGCGGCCGTCGTGGTCACTGGTGTGCTGAAAATTTCTGGGATGCCGCGTGCGTTGCGCCCAGAGGTAGAACGCGCCATGGATCGGTGCATTCGCACCGAATCGGAGTTCATCGTCCCAGGCGATGACCCGCTGACCGCCCAGTGGTGTACTCGGTGGTACCGCGACGAGATCTCTATGGAGGCGCTCGTGCGCGGTGAGGCGACGGGTTCTGGAATGGATTCTGGCATCGGCATTGGCTGCCACCAGGTGCTTACCGGAACCGAGGTGGAGCTTGCCGCGCTTGAGAGCGCGGTGTGCTACCTTGCGCAGCGCTATGGCTTTAGCGCCACCGTGCGTTTTAGCTAAGACGCACGAGCGAATCGTCGCGAGCGCGGCCAAATTGAGCCCCGCCGCACGAGGTTGGTCGCGCAGCAGGGCTCCATTTTAGGATTCCTCGTCGGCGAAGGGATCCATGATCTTATCGGGAATATCTGCAACCGACTTAAACACGGCGGTTGGGCGGTAAGGATAGCGGGAGATTTCGCGGTCATCGGAAATGCCGGAGCGCACCAAAATGGAGCGCATGCCGGCCTCTAGGCCCGCCTTGACATCGGTATCCATGCGATCACCAATCATGATGGTGTTTTCAGAGTGAGCGCCGATGTGGTTGAGCGCTGAGCGCATCATGACAGGGTTGGGCTTTCCCACGTAGTAGGGCTCGCGGTGGGTAGCGGCGGTGATCAATGCGGCCACCGCGCCGGTTGCTGGGAGCACGCCCTCGGGAGCAGGACCCGTAACGTCAGGGTTGGTGGCGATGAAGCGGGCGCCATTGCGGATGAGGTTGATGGCGGTGGTAATCGCCTCAAAGGAGTAGGTGCGGGTTTCACCAAGGACCACAAAATCGGCGTCATCGTTGGTGAGGATCCAACCGGCCTCGTGCAGCGCAGTAGTCAGACCGGACTCTCCCACGACGTAGGCCTTGCTGGAGCTGGCCTGGGTGGCCAAGAAGTTTGCCGTCGCCGTAGCGGAGGTCCAGATACGCTCGGCCGGAATATCAAGTCCGGTATTGCGTAGCCGTGCCGCCAAGTCGCGCGGGGTGGACATGGAATTATTGGTGAGCACCATGTACTCAATGTCGTTATCTTTCAGCGTTTGAATGAATTTATCGGCGCCGGGGATCATTTCTCCTTCCTTGATGAGTACGCCGTCCATATCGGATAGGTAAGAAATCATTGGTGGTCCTCCAAATAGTCAGCGATATCGCCGATGGTCTCGCAGTTAAGCATTGTTTCCTCAGTAAGTCGCACCTTAAAGAGCTCTTCTGCACGCACGGTGAGCTCTATAAGCTCGAGGGATTCCACGCCGACATCGGAAAGCGCGGTGTCCCTGCCAAGTTCGGCCTCGGTCCCGGTGACTTTGACGATGAGGGCGATGAGCTCGCCCAGCGTATCCCGATCTGGGTCGTGGTCCTTATCCGGGTCAGAACCCTGAAACTTTGCCTGCAATTGGGCACTGAGGTCATTTGCCATAGTGACCAGTGTAGTAGCGATTGGTGCGTGACATAGGAGAAATAGGCTCACGCGGTACTGGTTAGGGGGGATTGGGCGAAAAATAATTTAGGCGCTTCCAGCATTAAGCCGGAAGCGCCTGAGCTACATCTCCATTGTGGAGGTGCGGGCGATATTACTCGCCGCTATTAGGTGCAGTTGGATCATCCAACTTCAGCTCGGAGGCCGCCTTTTCTACGACGGAGCGCTCAATCTCGCCATCGCGGGCAAGGCCATCGAGCACAGCGACGACGATGGATTCCGCATCGTTGTTGAAGAAGCGGCGGGCACCCTCGCGTGTATCGGAGAAGCCGAAGCCGTCTGTGCCCAAGGTGATGTAGGTACCTGGGACGTAGGGGCGAATCTGCTCCTGCAGCTCGGTGGTGAAGTCCGAGACACCAACGAATGGGCCCTCGAAGTCCTTGAGCTGGGAGGTAGCAAATGCCTCGGAGGGCTCCTCGCCCTTGCGCAGCGCTTCCTTATTTCGGCGGGCACCGTCGCGGGCCAGCTCATTCCAAGAGGTCACGGAGAACAGCGATGCCTTGACATCGTAATCCTCAGCCAGCATCTCCTGTGCGCGAAGAGCTTCGTGCACGCCGACGCCCGAAGCCAGGATATTGGCCGGGGTGGAGCCATTCTCGGCGGTATTGAAGTGGTAGATGCCCTTGTGCAGGCCCTCCACGTCCAAGTTCTCCGGCTCGGCCGGCTGGTGGACCGGCTCGTTGTACACGGTGAGGTAGTACATGACCGGCTCGTTGTCTTCGCCGTACATGCGCTCGATACCGCGCGCTACCAAGTGAGCAACCTCGAAACCGAAGGCCGGGTCATAAGAAATGACCGCCGGGTTGGTGGCTGCCAAGACAGGGGAGTGGCCATCCATGTGCTGCAGGCCCTCACCGGTCAGGGTGGTGCGGCCGGCGGTAGCACCGATGATAAAACCGCGGCCCATTTGGTCGCCGGCGGCCCAGAAGGCATCGCCAGTGCGCTGGAAGCCGAACATCGAGTAGAAGATGTACAGCGGGATCATGGCCTCACCCTGGGTGGCATAGGAGGTAGCGGCGGCGGTAAAGGATGCTGCCGCACCGGCCTCAGAAATACCCTCGTGCAGGATCTGACCATCGGTAGCCTCGCGGTAGGACAACATCAGGTCGTGGTCCACCGGCACATAGTTCTGGCCGCGGGGGTTCCAGATCTTCATGGTTGGGAACCAGGAGTCCATACCGAAGGTGCGAGCCTCATCTGGGATGATGGGCACGACGCGCTTGCCCAGTTCCTTATTGCGCATGACCTCCTTGAAGGTGCGCACCAAGGCCATGGTGGTAGCGACTTCTTGCTTGCCAGAGCCCTTGCGCACGGAGCGCAGCTTGTCCAAGGCAGGTGCTTCCAGCGGGGTGAAGTCCGCACGGCGCTCAGGCAGGAAGCCGCCGAGCTCTTTACGACGCTCCAGCATGTACTTGATCTCCGGGGAATCCTTGCCCGGGTGGTAGTACGGCGGCAGGTAAGGATCCTTTTCCAGCTCTTCATCAGAGAAGGGGATCTCCTGCTTATCGCGGAAGTTCTTGAGATCCTCCAGCGTCAGCTTCTTCATCTGGTGGGTAGCGTTGCGGCCCTCGAAGTTGTGGCCCAAGCCGTAGCCCTTAATGGTGTGGGCCAAGATGACGGTCGGCTTGCCGGAGCCCTTGTTCTCCAGGGCGCGGGTATACGCTGCGTAGACCTTGCGGTAGTCGTGGCCGCCGCGGCGCAGCGCCCAGATTTCCTCATCGGAGACGTCTTCTACCAGCTTTGCGGTGCGCTCATCGCGGCCGAAGAAGTGCTCGCGCACATAAGCGCCGTCGTTTGCCTTGAAGGTCTGGTAGTCACCGTCAGAGGTGGTATTCATGACGTTGACGAGGGCACCTTCGGTGTCCTTTTCCAGCAGCTTGTCCCAGCCGCGGCCCCAAATGACCTTGATGACATCCCAGCCGGCGCCGCGGAAGAAGGACTCTAATTCCTGGATGATCTGGGTATTACCGCGCACGGGGCCGTCGAGGCGCTGCAGGTTGCAGTTGACCACGAAGGTGAGGTTATCCAGCTCATACAGAGCGGCGGTTTGCAGCAGGCCGCGGGACTCTGGTTCGTCCATCTCGCCATCACCCAAGAAGGCCCAGACGTGCTGCTTGGAGGTGTCCTTGATGCCGCGAGTTTCCAGGTACTTATTAAAGCGTGCCTGGTAAATGGCGTTAATAGGCCCGAGACCCATGGACACGGTGGGGAACTCCCAGAACCATGGCATCAGGCGCGGGTGCGGGTAGGAGGGCAGACCCTTGCCTTCACCGAGGGAAACTTCCTGGCGGAAGCCGTCGAGGTCTTCTTCAGAGAGGCGGCCTTCCATGTAGGCGCGGGCGTACATGCCCGGGGAGGCGTGGCCTTGGAAGAAGACCTGGTCGCCGCCTGAAGGATCGTCCTTACCCTTGAAGAAGTGGTTGAGGCCGACCTCGTACAGTGGGGCGGCACCCGCATAGGTAGAGATATGGCCACCGACGCCGATGCCGGGGCGCTGCGCGCGGTGCACCATGATGGCAGCGTTCCAGCGGATCCAGCGGCGGTAGCGCTTTTCTAGTTCTTCATCGCCAGGAAATTCCGGCTCCATGTTGGTGGGGATGGTGTTGACGAAGTCCGTCGACGTCAACGAGGGAAGCTCCACGCGCTTGGCGGTGGCGCGCTCCAGAAGGCGCAGCATCAGGTAACGCGCGCGCTCTTGGTCAGAATGGTCCAGCAGACCATCGAGGGAATCCATCCACTCGCGAGTTTCTTCTGGGTCGCTGTCGTGAAGGTACGATGCAACACCATCGCGGATAAGCGGGAAGTTGGAATCGCCCTTGGCGGGGTCCTTCTCGGCCATGTAAACCTCCTAGTTAAGGGTCTGCAGAGTTTATCTCCTACGATACGCGTTCCCAGATCGCGAGTGGGAGTCTAGGCTGTCTAAATCGCGGCGCTTTCCGATGCACCCCCTATAACCTGCGGTTTGCTTCTCTCACCCAGCGTGCAAACGTGGGTAGTATGCCCCTAAACGGCGCTAGTTGTCCCACAAAACAGACGCCGGTGTGAGCAGAAAAGGGCCTGCAAATTGGGGGAAAGGGGTGCTGTAGCAAGTAAAAGACGCCCTGGGGCGTTAAACTACATGTAATAACACGCGCCCTCCCTGCCAAGCACGGGCCGGGCGTGAGCAAGAATTCACCGAATAAGGAAGGAAATGCATAGTGGCTGACGCTGCAGTCAAGCTCGGAATCAAGGAGGGGCAAATCGCTCTAGAGCTTGGTTGGGACGAGGATTGTGATACCACAATCTCTGAATCGATCGAAGCCGTACTCGGTGAGGATTTCCTCGAAGAGGAAAATGATGAGCTGTGCGATGTAGTCCTTCTTTGGTGGCGCGAGGAAGACGGCGACCTCGTGGACGGTTTGGTGGATGCCAGCCGCCCCCTCGCGGATAATGGCTCCGTGTGGTTGCTGACCCCAGGTGCCGGCAAGCCTGGCACTGTTGAGCCTGGTCTCATTTCTGAATCGGCACAGCTGGCCGGCTTGGTGCAGACCAAAGCTGAGCGCTTTGGCGAGTGGCAAGGTTCCTGCCTGGTACAGCGCGGCTACACCAAAAAATAGCCTTCACCAGCTGATTTGTGTAGCTTCGCGATCCTGCGCTACTGTACATAACAGCGCAAGGGCGCATGCGGCTTTAGCTCAGCTGGAAGAGCAATTGGTTTACACCCAATAGGTCGGGGGTTCGATCCCCTCAGGCCGCACCATTTTCAAGTCTCGAGACATCGTTCCTAGAACGGTGGCTCGAGGCTTTTTCGTTGTGCGAAGGTTTGTTTTCGGGGGAAGGCTGCACACCTGGCTTCTACGGTCTAAACGGCGGGTTGAGAGCACCGTTAGAGGGGCTGACTAAGCAACCGAGTAAACAGCCTGCTGGGGTTCCTAAGCCGCAAGGCCGGAGCAGAGGACGACCAGCCCCAGGAGTACGCCCGCGCAGTCAATTAGCTTGAGACGCGCCAGAGTTTTTACACACGCCGTACGGTGCCGAGGATTAACTACCTTGGCCGGAATCTGGCATACCTACACCTGCCATCCCATACCGGAGACCAGCAGATTCTGCCCATTACGTTGTTAGCAGTTCCGCTTGAGGTTACCCAGGATTCGTAACTCTGCCCCCATGCCGGGGCAGGTTATGTTTGTCTGCGTTCCTTTTGCTTTTCTTTTTGAGGAGCAGTGGAACTAGTCGCTGGCTTCGGTATGGCTTATTTTCGTCCCTGTCTGACAATGATCCGGGGGGTGATGCCGCCGAAGGCAGTGACATACTCCAAACTGCTAATAGGAACCTGACCCACATCAAGTGTGTGAGGTCTCAAAGTAATGTGGATGCCAGCGTGAAGTATGTCCGACCACCAGCGATGAAAGAAGTCTCATACTCA
>NZ_JBEHFV010000045.1:0-11021 GCF_040225855.1 Corynebacterium sp. KPL2850 | reverse complement strand
GGGATACGGTCAGGCCGCGGTACTCAGTCAAAACGACGGAGCTGGCATCGAAGGTCTTGATGATTTGCTGACTGGCCCGACCGCAATTGCGTTCATCAAGGGCGAGGCAGTAGATGCTGCGAAGGTCATCACCAAGTTTGCTGATGACAACAAGGCACTCGTCATCAAGGGTGGCTACATGGACGGCGACGCATTGTCTGCGGAGCAGGTTCAGGCCATCGCCAAGCTGGACAACCGCGAGACCACCCTCGCAAAGCTGGCTGGCGCTATGAAGGGTTCTATGGCGAAGGCAGCCGCTGTCTTCAACGCTCCTGCAACCAAGGCGGTTCGCACCGTTGTTGCTCTGCAGGACAAGAAGGAAGCAGAAGCTTAAGTCGTCACAACAGACGCACACATAAAACACCGTGCCTGTTACCCCATCACCGGGGAACAAGCACACAACACAGAAAGGACTTGCCATCATGGCTAAGCTCACCAAGGACGAGCTCATTGAAGCTTTCAAGGAAATGACCCTCATCGAACTGTCTGAGTTCGTTAAGGAATTCGAGGACGTCTTCGACGTTGAGGCTGCTGCACCGGTTGCCGCTGCTGCACCGGGCGCCCCGGCTGAGGGCGGCGCTTCCGCTGCTGAGGAGCAGACCGAGTTCGACGTCGTTCTGACCGACGCTGGCGCTAAGAAGATCGGCGTTATTAAGGCTGTCCGCGAGCTCGTCTCCGGCCTGGGCCTGAAGGAAGCTAAGGAAATGGTTGAGGGCGCACCTAAGGCCATCATCGAAGGCGCTTCCAAGGACGACGCTGAGGCTGCTAAGACCAAGCTGGAAGAGGCTGGCGCTTCCGTCGAGCTCAAGTAATTTAACTGAGCTTCACGCTTTCGAAGCCCCCACTCTTACCGCGCTATACGCGGTGGGAGATGGGGGTTTCTCCCGTTTTGCGGGTTCCTTGAGCTTAGTGGGTCGTTGCGACGACTCTAATAATGATTGTCTCAGCGGTAGACTCAAGTTTCAAAGTGTGACACTATAGGATTGTGGAATTTAGGAGAGATAGCTTAGAGCTGTTTCACATTAATGGTAAATCGCCCAAGTACGTACCTCCTGAATTGCGGAAAGTATTACGCCGGAAGTTGATCATGATTGATCGATCTGCGACAGTTTCTGATTTAAGAGTTCCGCCAGCGAATCACCTGGAAAAGCTTAGAGGTCAGTTCGAAGGCTTTTATTCGATTCGAGTAAATGCACAGTGGAGGATAATTTTCCGGTGGACAGAGAAGGGAGCTATCGATGTTGACTTCATCGATTACCACTAATGGGTCTGAAGGAGCACTGGACATAGTCCCTGTGCCGCACCCAGGTGAGGTATTAAGCGAAGAGTTTTTAACGCCTTTAGGTATTACTCAATATCGCTTGGCGAAGGACGTTTTTAGCAGCAAATCCCAGATTTCGAAGCTTGTCCGAGGGCGAATTGGATTGAGCGCGGATATGGCTTTGCGTCTTTCAGCATATTTTGGCAATTCCGCCGAATTCTGGTTGGGATTGCAAGAAGAATATGACCTTTGGTGCGCTCGGCGCACGACGGACACGAGCGGCATTATTGCCTGGGATAAGCACACGGCGTAGGAATCTTAGGTTTAGTCCGCTCAGGCCCGCCTGTAGAAACTAGGATTCGGGGGTTAGCGCTGTAGAATTAGCCCCCATGCTGCCCAAGTCCCGCATCTTTTCCGTCCTTTTACTTGGCCTCGGCGTAGCGCTGGTGGCCGCCGGAGTAGCGGCGCCGGCGTTTTTGGATTTCTCGCCGCGGTTGCCGTTGGAACTCAAAAACACTACGTGGACCCTTAAGGATGACTCCGCGGATTCCCAAGTGGTCAATAAGGATGGCACGTCGCCTTATTCTGGGCCGATGACCTACCAGATTAATGCGGGCATCCAAGAGCCTTCAGATGAAGATACCGCGACGCTGCGCATAGGGGAGACGCGCCTGCGCGGCGATGGTCAGGGCATCGACGATTTAAGCCAGGCGCAGGTGTGGACCTATCCCATCGACCGTCTGAGCGGTGAGGCAGAGGCAGAAGCCAGCCTGAGCCACACTTTGGCTAGCCCCGAAGATCAGGTGGCCATCGACGGGTACTGGCTGAAATTCCCAGCGGATGCGGAGAAAACGAACTACCCGGTTTTTGACCCCACCCTGCGCAAGGCGGTGGACGCGGTCTTTGAAGAAGAAACTGACATAGAAGGCCGCACGGTGTATCGCTATCACCAGGAAATTGAACCAACGAACGTAGCGCAGCTGTATGCCGCCGATGGCAATACCACCTCCTTCCCCAAGGAAGATGGGGGTCAAGAACCTGGTTATTTGATGCACTCGGGCAGCCGAGACTTCTACGTCGACCAAGCCACCGGCTTGGTGGTGGGCATGGATATGGATATCGATGACTACTACGCGGATCGCGAGGGGGTAGGGCGCGAGCGAGCCTTTGTCTTTAATGGTTCCACTTCACAGGAAAGCCGTGCGGCGCTCATCGCGGAAGCAGAATCATTCCCACGCAACCACATGGCGGAGATCGCGCGCTGGGTAGCCCTAGGAATCGGTATCTTGCTTACCTTTATTGGGGTCATTGGGGCACTTGGAATATATGACCGTAAAAACAAGCATGTACGCCGTCACGGAAAAAACGTCACCCAAATAGCTAGGCAAAGTTCCAGCTAAGAGCCTTAAGTGTGGTTCGGGTTGCGGTTGCATGAGTTTTTAGTGGTACGGTGCTTGTGGTTGCCGCGATAGACGCGGTGCAGCATTACTGCCGCGTTGGCGCAGCGGCGAGCGAGAGCTTGCCCCCGAACGCGGAATGAAAAAGCCTTAAGAGTGGTGTGTCTTTACATACCTGAGTTTTTCCTATACACTAATTCGTTGCGCTGGAATCTGGATCTTCGGTGCACATTTAGCCTTTCGGGTTGGTGATGGCAAAACCGACTTGACAAGGTGATTTTGTGCATTCTGAACCCAGACACTCCACAGCAGACCGAATGCTAAAATTACCAGCGGTTTTGCTGCTCGTCGGCCAGGGCGAGTAGCAATCCGCGTGAGGTGCTGGAAGGACCCATCTTGGCAGTCTCCCGCCAGACCAAGTCAGTGGCCAATATCCCCGGAGCCCCGAAGCGATACTCGTTTGCGAAAATTAGCGAGCCTATCGCCCTGCCGGGCCTCCTTGACGTACAACTCGATTCCTTTGCTTGGCTCGTCGGCTCGCCGGAATGGCGCGAGCGTGAGCAGGCTGAGCGCGGCGATGACGCACGCGTGACGAGTGGCCTTGAGGATATCCTCGAAGAGCTCTCGCCGATTCAGGACTACTCGGGCAATATGTCCCTGTCCCTGTCGGAGCCTCGCTTCGAGCCGGTGAAAAACACCGTCGACGAGTGTAAAGAAAAGGACATCAACTACTCCGCGCCGCTGTACGTGACCGCAGAGTTCATTAATAACGACACCCAAGAGATTAAGTCGCAGACCGTCTTCATCGGTGACTTCCCGATCATGACGGATATGGGTACCTTCATCGTGAACGGTACCGAGCGCGTCATCGTCTCCCAGCTGGTGCGTTCCCCGGGCGTGTACTTCGATCGTTCCATCGATAAGTCCACCGAACGCCCGCTGCACTCCGTGAAGATTATTCCTTCCCGCGGTGCTTGGCTGGAGTTCGACGTGGACAAGCGCGATACCGTCGGCGTGCGCATTGACCGCAAGCGCCGTCAGCCGGTAACCGTCCTGTTGAAGGCTCTGGGTTGGACCGAGGAGCAGATCAAGGAGCGATTTAGCTTCTCTGAGCTCATGATGTCCACCTTGGAATCTGACGGTGTATCCAATACCGATGAAGCGCTGCTGGAGATCTACCGCAAGCAGCGCCCAGGCGAGCAGCCTACCCGCGAGTTGGCGCAGTCCTTGTTGGATAACTCCTTCTTCCGCGCTAAGCGCTATGACCTTGCGAAGGTTGGCCGTTACAAGGCCAACCGCAAGCTGGGACTTGGCGGCGACCACGACGGTCTAATGACCCTGACGGAAGAAGACATCGCCGTCACCCTGGAGTACTTGGTACGCCTGCACGTTGGCGAGCGCGAGATGAAGGCGCCAAACGGCGAGATGATTTCGCTGAACACCGACGACATCGACCACTTTGGTAACCGTCGTCTGCGTACCGTAGGTGAACTCATCCAGAACCAGGTTCGCGTGGGCCTGTCCCGCATGGAGCGCGTCGTGCGTGAGCGCATGACCACTCAGGATGCCGAGTCCATCACGCCGACGTCTCTGATTAACGTGCGCCCGGTCTCCGCTGCTATCCGCGAGTTCTTTGGTACCTCGCAGCTCTCGCAGTTCATGGACCACAACAACTCCCTGTCTGGCCTGACCCACAAGCGCCGCCTATCCGCGCTGGGCCCGGGTGGTCTGTCCCGTGAGCGCGCCGGCATCGAGGTGCGAGACGTGCACGCTTCGCACTACGGCCGCATGTGCCCGATTGAGACCCCTGAGGGTCCAAACATTGGTCTGATTGGTGCGCTGGCGTCCTACGCCCGCGTGAACCCCTTCGGCTTCATCGAGACCCCGTACCGCAAGGTCGTTGACGGCAAGATTACGGACCAGGTGGAGTACCTCACCGCTGATGAGGAGGACCGCTTCGCCATTGCTCAGGCCGAGGTCGAGCAGGACGAGGAAGGCCGTTTGATTGGTGAGCGCATCGAGGTCCGCCTGAAGGAGGGTGACATCGGAGTGACCGATGCCTCCGGTGTGGACTACGTTGACGTTTCCCCGCGTCAGATGGTCTCCGTTGGTACCGCCATGATTCCGTTCTTGGAGCACGACGATGCTAACCGTGCCTTGATGGGTGCGAACATGCAGAAGCAGGCGGTTCCGCTGGTTCGTTCCGAGGCCCCACTGGTGGGTACCGGTATGGAGCAGCGCGCTGCCTATGACGCCGGCGACGTCGTCATCACGCCAAAGGCCGGTGTGGTAGAAAACGTCACCGCCGACGTCATCACCATCATGGACGATGAGGGCCAGCGCGATACCTACATCTTGCGCAAGTTCGAGCGCACCAACCAGGGCACCAACTACAACCAGACCCCGCTGGTTTCCATGGGTCAGCGCGTAGAGGCCGGCCAGGTTTTGGCCGATGGCCCAGGTACCCACAACGGTGAGATGTCGCTCGGCCGTAACCTGCTGGTTGCGTTCATGCCATGGGAAGGCCACAACTACGAGGACGCCATCATCCTCAACCAGCGCATCGTGGAAGAGGACATCCTGACCTCCGTCCACATCGAGGAGCACGAGATCGATGCTCGTGACACCAAGCTGGGTGCCGAGGAAATCACCCGCGAGATTCCAAACGTCTCGGAGGACGTCTTGAGCGACCTCGATGAGCGCGGCATCATCCGCATCGGTGCTGACGTTCGTGCCGGCGATATCCTGGTGGGTAAGGTCACCCCGAAGGGTGAGACCGAGCTGACTCCGGAAGAGCGCCTGCTGCGCGCCATTTTCGGTGAGAAGGCCCGCGAGGTGCGCGATACCTCCATGAAGGTTCCGCACGGTGAGGTGGGCAAGGTCATCGGCGTTGCCCGCTTCTCCCGCGATGATGACGACGACCTGGCACCTGGCGTCAACGAGATGATCCGCGTCTACGTGGCACAAAAGCGCAAGATCCAGGACGGCGATAAGATGGCCGGCCGCCACGGCAACAAGGGTGTTGTGGGCAAGATCCTGCCGCCAGAGGATATGCCGTTCATGGAGGACGGCACCCCGGTGGACATCCTGCTGAACACCCACGGTGTGCCGCGTCGTATGAACATCGGCCAGGTTCTTGAGCTGCACTTGGGCTGGTTGGCTCACGCTGGTTGGAAGGTCGACACCGAGGATCCGGCTAACGCCGAGCTCCTCAAGACCTTGCCAGAAGAGCTTTACGATGTCCCTGCGGACTCCCTGACCGCCACCCCGGTCTTCGATGGTGCTACCAACCACGAGATCGAGCGCCTGTTGGCATCGTCCCGCCCGAACCGCGACGGCGACGTACTGGTCAACGAGCACGGTAAGGCCACGCTTTTCGATGGCCGCTCCGGCGAGCCGTACAAGTACCCCATCTCCGTGGGCTACATGTACATGCTCAAGCTGCACCACTTGGTCGATGAGAAGATTCACGCTCGTTCCACTGGTCCTTACTCCATGATTACCCAGCAGCCACTGGGTGGTAAGGCTCAGTTCGGTGGCCAGCGCTTCGGCGAGATGGAGGTGTGGGCAATGCAGGCTTATGGCGCTGCCTACACCCTGCAGGAGCTGCTGACCATAAAGTCCGATGACGTGGTAGGCCGCGTGAAGGTCTACGAGGCCATCGTGAAGGGCGACAACATTCCAGATCCGGGCATCCCTGAGTCCTTCAAGGTGTTGCTCAAGGAGCTGCAGTCCCTGTGCCTGAACGTGGAAGTTCTTTCCACCGACGGCACCCCGATGGAGCTGTCTGGCTCTGATGACGATGACATGGATAGCCCATCGCTTGGCATTAACTTGTCCCGCGATGAGGGCTCCTCCGCTGACATCGCCTAAATAGATTCTCGGTCCACTGCGGAATGCACGGTTCCGGTGTTTACCACCGGAACCGCCGCGGGCGGGCAATAAAGATTAATTCATTAAAAGCCATCAATTCCTCACATGACGAGGATGAAAGGGAGACATTACGTGTTTGACGTAAATCTCTTCGACGAGCTCCGCATCGGTCTGGCCACTGCTGACGATATCCGTCGCTGGTCTAAGGGCGAGGTTAAAAAGCCCGAGACCATTAACTACCGCACGCTGAAGCCGGAAAAGGACGGCTTGTTCTGCGAGCGCATTTTCGGACCTACCCGTGACTGGGAGTGTGCTTGTGGTAAGTACAAGCGCGTCCGTTACAAGGGCATCATCTGTGAGCGTTGCGGCGTAGAGGTCACCAAGTCCAAGGTGCGCCGTGAGCGCATGGGCCACATTGAGCTGGCCGCTCCGGTAACCCACATCTGGTACTTCAAGGGCGTTCCTTCCCGTCTGGGCTACCTGCTGGACCTGGCTCCGAAGGACCTTGAGCGCATCATCTACTTCGCCGCCAACATCATCACCTCCGTTGATGAAGAGGCTCGCCACAACGATCAGTCCACTCTGGAAGCAGAAATGCTGCTGGAAAAGAAGGACGTTGAGGACGATACCGAGTCCGAGATCGCAGAGCGCGCTTCCAAGCTCGAGTCCGACTTGGCAGAGCTGGAGGCAGCCGGTGCGCGTGCCGATGCCCGCAAGAAGGTACAGAACGCTGCCGATAAGGAAATGCAGCACATCCGTGAGCGCGGCGAGCGCGAGGTCGCACGCCTGGATGAAATCTGGAACACCTTCCTGAAGCTTGCTCCGAAGCAGATGGTCATCGATGAGACCATCTACGAAGAGCTGGTTGACCGCTACGAGGATTACTTCACTGGCGGCATGGGTGCAGAAGCCATCCAGACCTTGGTCCGTAACTTCGACCTCGAGGCAGAGGCCGAGGAGCTGCGTGAGATCATCAACAACGGCAAGGGCCAGAAGAAGATGCGCGCGCTTAAGCGCCTCAAGGTTGTTGCCGCATTCCTGAACTCTGGCAATGACCCGGCAGGCATGGTGCTGGACGCTATTCCGGTTATCCCGCCTGAGCTGCGCCCGATGGTGCAGCTGGACGGTGGCCGCTTCGCCACCTCGGACCTGAATGACCTGTACCGCCGCGTTATCAACCGCAATAACCGCCTAAAGCGCATGATCGACCTGGGTGCACCAGAGATCATCGTGAATAACGAGAAGCGCATGCTGCAGGAGTCTGTGGACGCGCTCTTCGATAACGGCCGCCGTGGCCGTCCGGTTACCGGCCCGGGTAACCGCCCGTTGAAGTCCTTGTCTGACTTGCTGAAGGGTAAGCAGGGTCGTTTCCGCCAGAACCTGCTGGGTAAGCGCGTGGACTACTCCGGTCGTTCCGTTATTATCGTCGGTCCGCAGCTCAAGCTGCACGAGTGTGGTCTGCCGAAGCTGATGGCACTCGAGCTGTTCAAGCCCTTCGTTATGAAGCGCTTGGTCGAAAACGACTACGCCCAGAACATCAAGTCTGCAAAGCGCATGGTGGAGCGCCAGCGCCCAGAGGTGTGGGACGTGCTGGAGCAGGCCATTTCTGAGCACCCTGTGATGCTCAACCGTGCGCCTACGCTGCACCGCCTGGGCATTCAGGCCTTCGAGCCGAAGCTGGTTGAGGGTAAGGCTATTCAGCTGCACCCGCTGGCCTGTGAGGCCTTCAACGCCGACTTCGACGGTGACCAGATGGCAGTTCACCTGCCGCTGTCTGCAGAAGCACAGGCGGAAGCTCGCGTGCTGATGCTGGCTTCCAACAACATTCTGTCTCCGGCATCCGGTAAGCCACTGGCTATGCCGCGTCTGGATATGGTGACCGGCTTGTACTACCTCACCATGGACAAGGCAGAGGACGAGATCGGCGGCAATGGTCGCTACCGCGAGGCTGGCGAGGACTACCCGGCAACCGGTGTGTACTCCTCTTACGCTGAGGCCCTGATGGCTTATGACCGTGGCACCGTTGGTCTGCAGGCACCGATCAAGGTTCGCATCGATCACCTGCGCCCGCCAGAGGACATCGAGGCAGAGCTCTTCCCTGATGGCTGGTCCAAGGGCCAGGCATGGTTGGGCTACACCACCATCGGCCGCATCATGTTCAACGAGCTGCTGCCGTGGAACTACCCGTACCTTGAGGGCATCATGGTCCGCAAGGGCGGCGGCACCGATGGCAAGGTGCTCATTGGTGACGTGGTCAATGACTTGGCCACCAAGTACCCAATGATCACCGTGGCCCAGGTACTGGACAACATGAAGGACGCTGGCTTCTACTGGGCAACCCGTTCCGGTGTGACCATTACGATGTCTGACGTACTGGTGCTGCCGAATAAGACCGAGATCCTCGAGTCTTATGAGAAGGAAGCAGAGCGCATCGAGCGTAAGTACTGGGAGCAAGGTGCTCTGACGGAGCGCGAGCGTTATGACCGCCTGGTTGAACTGTGGAAGGATGCTACCGACACCGTTGGTGAGGCCGTCGAGAACATCTACCCGGATTACAACCCGATTCCAATGATTGTGAAGTCGGGTGCTGCCGGTAACATGCGTCAGATCTGGACGCTGGCCGGTATGAAGGGCATGGTTGTGAACTCGCACGGTGATTACATCACCCGCCCGATTAAGACCTCCTTCCGCGAAGGCCTGTCCGTGCTGGAGTACTTCAACAACTCCCACGGTTCCCGTAAGGGTCTGGCCGATACCGCGCTGCGTACCGCTGACTCTGGTTACCTCACCCGTCGTCTGGTGGACGTCGCTCAGGACGTCATCGTCCGCGAAGAGGATTGTGGTACCCGCCAGGGCGTGCGTGTTCCTATCGGCGAGGTATCCGGCGATAAGGTCGTCCTCTCCGAGCTGTGGGAGACCTCCGCTTCCGGTCGCGTACTTGCCACCGACGTCAAGGACGAGAACGGCGAGGTCGTCGCAGAGGCTGGTGCTGACTTGACCGAGGAGCTCACGCAGAAGCTTCTCGATGCCGAGGTCACCGACGTCAAGGTCCGCTCCGTGCTGACCTGCCAGACCCCGGCTGGTGTCTGTGCTAAGTGCTACGGCAAGTCCATGGCTTCCGGCCAGTTGGTCGACATCGGCGAGGCCGTCGGCATCGTGGCTGCACAGTCCATTGGTGAGCCTGGTACCCAGCTGACCATGCGTACCTTCCACCAGGGTGGTGTCGGTGGCGACATTACCGGTGGTCTGCCGCGTGTTCAGGAGCTCTTCGAGGCCCGTAACCCGAAGAACCGCGCACCGATTGCCTCCGTGGACGGCACCGTGTCCCTGTCCGATGAAGGCAACTTCTGGACCATGACCATCACCCCGGATGACGGTTCCGATGACGTGGTCTACGAGAAGCTGTCCAAGCGCCAGGGTCTGGCCCAGGTGCGTCGCCCGATGGAGTCCAACCCGGATGCGATGATCGAGCGTTCCTTGAAGGACGGCGACCACGTTGAGACCGGTGACCGCTTGATGCGTGGTGCGGCTGACCCGCACGACGTGCTCGAGGTTCTGGGCCGTCGCGGCGTGGAGCAGCACCTCATCAACGAGGTGCAGGCCGTGTACCGCACCCAGGGTGTGGCCATCCACGACAAGCACATCGAGATCATCATCCGCCAGATGCTGCGCCGCGGTACCGTCATCGACGCCGGTACTACGGAGCTGCTGCCGGGTAACCTGATCGACCTTTCTGAGGCCAAGCAGATGAACGCTGCTCAGGTCGCAGAAGGCGGCGAGCCGGCACAGCTGCGCTCGGAGATCATGGGTATTACCAAGGCCTCCTTGGCTACCGAGTCCTGGCTGTCCGCAGCTTCGTTCCAGGAGACCACGCGTGTGCTTACCGATGCCGCTATTAACAAGCGCTCCGATAAGCTCATCGGCCTCAAGGAAAACGTCATCATCGGTAAGCTGATCCCGGCCGGTACCGGTATCTCCCGTTACCGCAATATCTCCGTCAAGCCGACCGAGGCCGCGCGCAACGCCGCTTACTCGATTCCGACTTACGGCGATTCCATCTACGGCGATGACGGCTTTGGTGAATTCACCGGCGCCTCCGTCCCGCTGGATGAGGACTTCACCTTCTAAGTCCTAGGCGCTCGTGCCCCTCGGCACCGCGTCCAGTCAGAGCCCCCGCTTCCGTGTTAAACGGTAACGGGGGCTCTTGCCGTTGGAGTCTGTTGGCGCGGTTGAGCACGCCAATTCGGCCGCCGAATTGGTTGTGGGGACCCGTATGCGTGCCTGCTAGTATGAGTAAAGCCTGTGCCCAGATAAGTAAAATGTGGGCCTTGGGCTATTTGATTTAAACCATTACACGGGAGCTTTCAGAATCTGTGGGGCCCGAACCCCGGAAAGTGGACACGGGGATTTAATCAAGATGCGATAGTAAGTGTAGCTGATCCGGCGGCTTC
>NZ_JBEHFV010000044.1:0-11264 GCF_040225855.1 Corynebacterium sp. KPL2850 | reverse complement strand
AAGTGAAATAATCCTAATACCAGCACTCCAGACCGGCTAAACATATAACTTCACCAACACATCCTGTCGTTTAGGCCCTACTTGCTGGGTTAAGGGCTATGCCACCAGGTCGTTCTTGCGCGGCGCGAAGAGCACGGCGGTACCCGTCACGATCGCCGCAGCCACCAAGTAAAACGCTGGGGCGAGTTTATTTCCGGTGGTATCAATCAGCCACGTCGCGATCATCGGGGCTGTACCACCGAAGATGGCATTGGCCGTATTAAACGTCAGCGCGAAACCAGACAGGCGCACGTGCGTGGGGAACTGCTCGGAAAGGAAGGAGGGCAAGACGCCATCGTTAAGCGCCAGCACCCCACCCAGGCACACCTGGATGATGATGACGAGCAGAATGCCTGCGCCATCGAGAAGCATGAATGCCGGAATAATGGCAAGGCCCATAAAGAGCGCGGCGCACAGCATGGTGGTGCGCCGGCCTAGGCGATCGGACAGCAGGCCGGTCAATAGCGCAAAGCACACGTAGAACGCGGAAGCCACCGAGGAGGCGACAAACGCCGGGGTTTCTGCCATGCCCAGCTCCTCCGAAAGATAGGTGGGCAGGTAGGTCAAGATGACGTAGAAGCCAATCGCGTTGAGCACCGCGCCGGCAAAAGCAATGGCCAGGGCCTTGGGGTACTTCAGCACTTGGCGCAGCGGCGAAAGCTCAGTGTCCGCGTGCTTTTCAAAGCGGGAGGATTCCTCCGTGTGGCGGCGGATCCATAGGCCGTACAAGCCCAGCGGCAGCGCCACCAGGAAGGGAACGCGCCAGCCCCAGGAATGCAGGGCATCATCTTCAAGCACACCGGTAAGAAATGCCGCGATGAGCGAGCCCAAGAGCAACCCTGATGCGGTTGCCGATGGCACCACCGCGGCATAAATCCCGCGTTTTCCAGGTGGGGCAATCTCAGCCAGGTGCGTGGCGGCGCCGGCGTATTCACCGGCTGCGGAAAAGCCTTGCACCATGCGGCACAGCAGGAGCAAGAGTGTGGCCGCAAAGCCGATGGTCGCATACCCAGGCAATAGGCCGATGCAGGCGGTTGCCATCGACATCAATACGATGGAATAGGTCAGCGTGTGGATGCGGCCGTGCTTATCACCAATATGGCCCCAGACTATTCCGCCGATGGGGCGCACCAGGAATGACAGTGCGAAGAGCGCGAAGGTCAAAATTAGCGCGCGGCGGCCTTCCATTTCCGGGAAGAAGACGCGCGAGATAATCGCGGACATATAGATATAGGCCGCATAATCGAACCACTCAATGAACGTGCCGATGAAAGCGGCCTTGATGGCGGAAACGCGCTGTTCGTGTGAAGTGCCAGGAACGTCCACACCCGTTGGGGCAGATTCATCGCTCGCTGGCGGTGGGGCTATCAGAGGAGCCATGCTCCTCACCTCGTTTCTGTTGAGCTTCATTCGCAAAAATGGCGCAGCATAGTCTGCGCCCATAGCGACGAGCCTACAGAACTTACTATGGTTTAGATCACTTTCGTACACCTTTATTGCCTCTACTACAGGCTTTGCTTGCCGATGCCTCCCCTTCCCCACCCAACTCACAGCACTTAGCAGCAACCTTTCAGGCAGATTCAATGGCGAGCCCAGCCGCATGCCCCATACTTAAATCATGCGTTTGAGAGAGCGCATACGAGAGAGATAGAGAGAACCCCTCAGTTTCCAGAGGGCGGTGAAAACCGATACATGGAAACACCCTTGTAGAGAGAGACGTCAGCGGCACTCGGAACCGACAGGAACCGGGTGCCGCTGGCGTTTTACTAGTCACATTATTCGCCGCCGTTTTGCCCGCTGCCTCTGCCTGCCGCCGCTGGCTATCGCCTCGGCCCCGCTGCAAGGCCGAACCACCCGCGCTAGGCGGGCTTCTTCCGTGGGATTTCCTTATCGAAGTCAATGAGCCGTCCCAATGCCCAATCGCGGTCCGTAAGCAGCCG
The DNA here is from genome assembly GCF_040225855.1 of Corynebacterium sp. KPL2850. Taxonomy (NCBI): domain Bacteria; kingdom Bacillati; phylum Actinomycetota; class Actinomycetes; order Mycobacteriales; family Corynebacteriaceae; genus Corynebacterium; species Corynebacterium sp. KPL2850. Next base: position 9,285 of record NZ_JBEHFV010000044.1, on the reverse strand, counting down.
GGCAAATACCATCCCCGCGCCGATAGCGCCTACTACCATCAAACCGGTGGCCACATTCGCCACAGCCTGATCCATCTGTCCATCGTTGAGGTAATAAACCGCGCGGAACATCGTCACCCCAGGAATCATAATGACGGCGGCAGGCACGGTCGTGGTAATGCGCGGCAACCGCGCCTTTTGCGAGGCCACCGCTCCCAAGAGTCCGATAATCAGCCCGCCAATAAAAGCCGCAAAGTAGATGGTCGTGCCCAGTTCAAGGAGTCCCAGGCGCACCGCATTGGCCACGGTTCCCACGCTTGCGGCAACTAGGACCATGCGGCGCGAGGAATTAAAGAGGAAGGCAAAGCCCGCGATGCCGAAGAAGCTGGCGACAAAAGCCAGCAGGTACCACCGCGTATCCGGCGCGGGGACCGGCGGATCCGGGCTAAGATCCGTCAACCAACTGACCATGGAGACTGTAAACGTAGCGGTAAAGATGACCGTAAACGCATACCCCAGCCTGGCGATGCCCGCGTCAAAGTCAAAGCGCGCAATATCGATCAGGGCCGAAAACAGCGGGAACCCCGGAATCAAAAAGAGCACCGTCGCGACATAGCCCGAGGACAGCGAGCTCGGCTCTACCACCCCGGCAAATCCTAGGATCTCGATAAGAATAAAGAACGTGATGCTGGCTGCCGCGCCACCGGCGATGATCCCGCCAATTTGGTGCACGTGCTGGTGGAGCACCTCATAGCGCACGAACTGCCCCACGAACGCCGCCAGCGCGACGAGCCCTACCGCCTGCACCGGAAAGAAGTTCAGGAATGCAAACGCCGCGCACGCGACCGCGGCTGCGGTGGATAGAACCCACACATTCCAACGCTTTTTTACGTCACTTTCAATGGAATCGAGCATTCCCGAAAGCTCTTCTGCAGTAATTCCGGAGTACAGGCGGTTATGGGTGAGGTCCTCCAATGCCTCAATGCGGGAGGCATCAACGGCCGGCGAATGCGTGCGCGCAATCACGGTGCGAAAGGAGTCACCCCGGTGAAAGGTACAGGTAATCTGCGTTAGCCCCACGTTGGCATCCAAGTAGTCAAACCCTAGCGCCCGGGCGCTGCGCTTCATACCGCGCAGCACGCGATATCCCGATGTGCCAGCGCCCATCAGCATCATCCCGACACGCAACACGACGTCAGCTTCCACGCCCATCTGCCGGTGAAAATTCGGATCATACTGCGACGACAAATCTTTCACCTCTACCTCGCGGGAAAGCTGCGGGCCAGGCCGCCTTTCGCCGGCCATTGCCCCAGCTTCCACCCACATTTTGGCTGTTTCTTCTACCTTCCAGACTAGCGCACCGCCTGCCTACCCCGTGCCCCCTCTTAGCCTCCACTAACTTTCAGGAAAATTCCAGCTTTTTTCAATGCCTATAACAGGGTCTAGCGCCATACTTTCCTTAGCGTTTGAGAGAACGCAAGAGAGATAGAGAGAACCAGCTCCAGCGCCCTGCGGCCCTTTACTGAGGCCCGGGCGCTGGAGTTGTTTTCATCGAGTTCGCAATAGTCCCCTAGCCTTTACGGACTCGACGATTACAATTCATCAAAAGTTTCCATTATGTGAAACACCCCGTAATCTACGCGGTTTACGTTGGCTGGGTGACTCTCAGGGATGACCACGCCGACGCTAAGAACGGCATCGCGACTGCCACGGCCACTGGCCCGAGCAACGATAATTCATCGGAGCTCGTACGAAAGGCTACAAAGAGCCGACATAAGGAATGGTTGCTGGCTGCCGTACTTTTGGCGCCCAACCTCATCTTGCTGGCTATCTTTACCTACCGGCCGCTGCTGGATAATATTCGGCTTTCCTTTTTTAATTGGAATATTTCCAGTTCAAGCTCCACTTTTGTTGGCTTTGATAATTACGTGGAGTGGTTCACGCGCGATGACACAAAGACGATTGTATTAAATACCGTCATTTTCACCTTTTTCGCGGTCATCGGCTCCATGGTGATTGGGCTCGCGCTTGCACTTCTTCTCAATCAAAAAATCAGGGGTCGCAACTTTGCACGCTCGGTGGTCTTCGCGCCTTATGCGATCTCCGGTGCCGCGATTGGTATCGCCTTCCAATTCGTATTCGACCCCAACTTCGGATTGATTCAAGAAATCCTTGGGTGGTTTGGCATAAGTTCTCCAAACTTTTATGCCGTGCCTGGCTGGGCGTTGTTCATGGTGACATTCACGTTCGTGTGGAAAAACTTGGGCTATACGTTTGTCATCTACTTGGCTGCCCTACAGGGCCTAGATAAGGAATTAGACGAAGCTGCTGCCATTGATGGAACAGGCCGTTGGCGCAAATTCTGGCGCGTGACGATGCCGCAACTGCGCAATACCACCTTCTTCCTTTCCATTACGGTACTGCTCAACTCTGTGCAGGTCTTTGACATCATCAACGTCATGACCCGAGGCGGCCCACAAGGCAACGGCACCCAGACGCTGGTTTTTCAGATTTATAACGAAACCTTTGTCAATTTCCGCGCTGGTTACGGCGCCACTGCTGCGACAATCCTATTCCTCATCCTGCTCGTCGTTACGCTGATTCAGGTCCGCATCATGGATAAGCGAGGTTAACCACCCAATGGCTGATTCAAATCTTCACATGGTCACAGACTCTTCCCCTGTAGCTAGGCGCGCCAAGCTCATCGGCGGCTACGTGGGAATTATCCTCGTCCTCCTGCTCGTGGGACTGCCGTTGTTCTGGATTTTGATGACCTCATTCAAGGCCAGAGGTGACATTTACACCGACCCAGTTAACTGGCTACCGCCGACGTGGGAAACGAAAAATTACGCAGATGCCACCACGCGCGTTCCCTTCTGGACCTACCTGCGCAACTCGGTCTTCATTACCGCGGTACTATCCGCTATAAAAATTGTGCTTGGTGTCGTCTCCGCCTACGCCTTATCTATCCTTCGCTTCCCAGGACGCAATCTAGTCTTCATCGTAGTGATTTCTTCCCTGATGGTTCCTGCAGAAATCACGGTGATTTCCAACTATGCCTTGGTCAATTCCTTGGGCTGGCGCAATACCTTTGTCGGTATCATCGTTCCGCTGGCTGGTGTTGCCTTCGGCACTTTCCTCATGCGTAATCACTTTCTTTCCTTGCCGTATGAACTTGTGGAAGCTGCTCGCATGGACGGTGCCGGCCCCATTCGCTTACTCACCAAGGTGCTTCTTCCCGTTTCTTGGCCAACGCTGACAGCGTTTTCCGTGATCACACTAGTAAACGAGTGGAATACCTACTTGTGGCCTTTCCTGATGGCAGATACGGAACGTGTCGCTCCCTTGCAGGTGGGCCTGACCATGTTGCAAAACAATGATGGCGTTACTAACTGGGGCCCAGTAATGGCCGCTACCGTTCTAACCATTCTTCCGATGGTCGTCATCTTCCTTGGCCTGCAGAAATACATGATTCAAGGTCTCACCACTGGCGCCGTAAAAGGTTAGAAGATTTCTATCCCCATCGCGCTCGCCGTTTTCACCCACTTCTTCGCAATTTGACTTAAATATAAGGAGATACCCATGCTTCGCCGTAAGTTTCTCGCACTAGCTTCCACTGCTTCTACCGCTTCATTTCTTGCCGCTTGTGCTGGCACCTCATCTACGAGTTCCCAGGGCAGTAGCGACGGTGGCAATGGTGGCGAGGTCACGGAATTGACGTGGTGGTCCAACCACCCAGCTTCTTCAAAGGACATCGAAAAGGAAATCATCTCTCGCTTCGAGAAGGAAAACCCTGATATTAAGGTCAACCTTGTTGACGCTGGAAAGAACTACGAGGAGGCAGCACAAAAGTTTAATGCTGCACTCACCGGCTCTGATCTTCCAGACATCGTGGTTCTCTCCGATGTGTGGTGGTACAACTTCGCTATCAACGGGCAGATTGCCAATGTTGATGATCTAGCCAAAGAAGCCGATATTGACCTTTCAAGCTATGTCCAGCCACTCTATGAGGACTACAACTACGACGGCGGCCACTTCGCGCTTCCCTTTGCTCGGTCGACTCCCCTGTTCTTCTATAACAAGGACGCTTGGAAGAAGGCTGGCCTGCCGGACCGCGGACCGGAGTCTTGGGACGAAATGGATGAGTGGTCTAAAAAGCTCGCGAGCGCGGATTCCAAAATGAAGCCATTTGGCTGGGGCGACGCCGTTGGCTACCTGGGATGGATTTTCCAAGGCCCCTTGTGGTCTAAGGGCGGCGCCTACTCCGATGAGTGGGATTTGAAGTTCACTGATGGCAAAACCATCGAGGCTGTGGAATGGCTCAAGGATGTTACCGATAGCAAGAATGGCTATTCCTACATGGGCAATGACATGGCTATGGAATTCGGTACCGGACGCGCTGCAGCCACTGTCCTATCCACAGGCGACCTTGCAGGTATCTCTGATACCGCTGACTTCGAATTAGGAACCGCATTCCTTCCCAATCCAAAGGGAGACGGCGCTTGCCCCACCGGAGGTGCCGGTCTTGCCATTCCTTCCGGTATTAGCAAGGACCGCCAGTTGGCAGCCATTAAGCTGATTGATTTCATCACGAACGACGAAAACACCTCGTACTGGTCCCAAAATGTGGGTTACATGCCGGTCCGCTCTTCTGCTGCCGACAACGAGGAACAAAAGAAATTCATGGAAGAGAACCCGAATTTCGAGACTGCTATCAAGCAGCTTCCAGAAACTCGCCCACAGGACAACGCCCGTGTATTCCTCCCTGGTGCAGATCAGGAGATTGGTGGAGCCTTCGAGAAGATCGTCACCAACCGCGACGATGTCACCAAGGTGCTCACGGATCTGGAAAAGACTCTGCAGTCCATTTATGACAACCAGGTAAAGCCCGTCATTAACGGCTAACCGTGCCAATTCTCCTTAACATCTGAAAGGTAACACCATGGCTACTGTCACATTTGATGGAGCAAGCCGCATCTACTCCAAAGACGCGGAGCGTCCCGCAGTTGACCAACTCAATCTAGATATTGCCGATGGCGAATTTTTGGTCCTCGTCGGGCCTTCTGGCTGCGGAAAATCCACCAGCCTGCGAATGCTCGCTGGCCTTGAGCCAACGGACCGAGGTTCCATTCGGATCGGCGGAAAAGACGTCACTGGAGTCAGCCCATCAGATCGAGACGTAGCCATGGTCTTTCAGAACTACGCCCTGTACCCGAATATGTCGGTCGCGCAGAATATGTCCTTTGCTTTGGAGAACCGGAAAGTTCCCAAGGATCAGATTAAGACACGGGTGCAAGAAGCCGCGAAAATTTTGCAGATGGAGGATTTACTTGACCGAAAACCCGCGAATCTTTCAGGCGGCCAGCGTCAGCGTGTAGCGATGGGCCGCGCCATCGTGCGCGAACCTGCTGTATTCTGCATGGACGAGCCACTATCCAACCTGGATGCAAAACTACGCGTCTCTACCCGCGCGCAGATTTCAAATTTGCAACGCCGCCTAGGCACCACGACGGTGTACGTGACCCACGACCAGACCGAAGCAATGACCATGGGTGACCGCGTCGCAGTTCTTAACGCCGGTGTCCTACAACAAGTAGATACCACTCGTGAAATCTACGATCGCCCCCAAAACGTCTTCGTTGCCGGCTTTATCGGCTCCCCTGCGATGAATATCTACAACCTCGCACTCACCTCTAGCCAGCTTTCACTGGGGTCTACTCGCATCAACTTGGCCAATTACGACTTCGATGGTGCGCAATCCATTACCGTTGGCGTTCGCCCTGAAGATTGGGTGCACACAGAGGAAGGTGCGGAATTCACCGTTAAGCACGTTGAAGAGCTCGGCAATCAAACCTACCTCTATGGCGACTTGGCAGAATCCGGGGAGAATCTACAGTCGACGACCCGAATGGGCGGACAAACTGGCATGTTAGTAAGCGCTCGCCGTGATTGCACGGTGGGTGACACTTTCCGCGTTTCCCCAGATCCTGACCGCATCCACCTATTTAGTTCTTCTACTGGTGAGCGTCTAAACTAAAGTCGACAAAGCGAAGTTAACAATGTAAATTTCTACTTTGCCCGGTGTAGCAAAAATTCATTGTTACTCGATTGCCTGAGGCATCCACGCAATTCTGTTTCCCGCGGATATTGCTAAGGCCAACTGCATTCCACGAACGATAAAGCCAATCGAAAGGTCACTAACTGCCGATGCGCTCTCTAAAGAAGCTATCTGTCACTGCCCTTGCCACCACCGCCATTCTCGGTACTATCGCCGCGCCGGCAGCGAACGCAAAGAGCGACCCAGTACGTTCCATCATCGATCCTGGAACCTGCAAGACCATCACCAAGCTAGCTAACGAGGGCAAGCCGGTTCCAGATCCTTCCATCCTCCACGATGAGGACTCTGTAAAACCTTATTTCAGCGATGGCGTACTGAAGTACAAAGTGGCGGATAACTTCCCATACCGCAAGCAGCTGGACGCCGCCGTTGCCGAGTGGAATGAGGCTCTCGGGGGGAAGGCTTCCCTTCAGGAAGTAAAGCCTTCCGAAGCTGATGATGACACCATTTCCATCATCTACAATCCGGATCCTCGCGGCTACGTCCAGGGGTCGGCTTACCCAGATCACAAGTTGGTCTCCATCAAGATGCCCAACGCCACCTACCCTGAGGCGCTCCAAGGCACCATTGCTCACGAGCTAGGCCACATGATGGGCGCGGGGCATTCCTGTGCCGGCGCACTTATGGCAGGTTCCAATCAAAATCCAATCTCTTATCACGTAACCCCGCTTGATGCAGCGGCCATCATCCAAGGTCAGTTCGACTAAGCTTGCCTCGGCTTCTCCCCTGGTCCTGAACGGGAGCCAGGGGATTTTTATATGCCCAGTTTCGGGGTGTTGGATAAGCCGCGTTGGGCGAATATGGGCATCGGCTAGCAGCGCTGCTGCTAACGTTGCCCTTATTCAAAGGTTTGCACAAGTAAAGGAGCCTGCCCTATGGAGACGTGGGAGCCCACATTGTCCACTGGTACGTTGCTAGGGATTGCAGTTGCTGCGGTCGCTGTAATTTTGGTACTGGTCATATATTTCAAGCTCCATGCTTTTCTCACGCTGCTGGTGGTGTCCGCTCTGACGGCACTCGCGGCAGGCATACCACTCGAAGGCATTGTCCCTACGATGACGGAAAGTTTCAGCTCCACCCTTGGCTCGGTTGCGCTACTGGTGGGGCTCGGCGCCATGATCGGCCGGCTCGTGGAATCTTCCGGCGGTGCGAAATCGCTTGCCGATGCCATGGTTCGCCGCTTCGGCGAAAATAAAGCGCCTCTTGCACTCGGCGTCGCCTCGCTGATTATGGGCTTCCCTATCTTCTTTGATGCTGGGCTTATCGTGATGCTGCCGGTTATCTTTGCTGTTGCCCGCCGCTTGAATGGCCCAGTCCTTGCCTTTGGCTTGCCGGCCGCTGGCGCATTTTCTGTCATGCATGTCTACCTGCCACCGCACCCCGGTCCTGTCGCCGCAAGCGAATTCTACGGCGCCGATCTTGGCTTGGTGCTGCTCGTCGGCCTACTGCTGGCTCTGCCTACCTGGTATATCTCTGGCTACCGCTTTGGACTAGTGGCCGGAAAGAAATTCCCGTTCAAGGTCACTGACGCCATCGCCGGGCCCGTCCTTGATGAGGAAGAACAACCCTTAAAACCTGCGTCCGCCACCACAGTGATTTCCATCCTGCTCATCCCGATGGTGCTTATCTTCTTCAATACTGGGCTCAACGCTCTAGCTTCCTACGGCACCATTGATGCCGATGCCACGTGGGTCAGGTTCTTCGTCATGCTCGGCCAAACCCCAATCGCACTGCTGATTACGGTGCTTATCGCATTGGTAGTTCTGGGCCTGCGCCGCAGCGTGGAAAAGTCGGCGTTGGAAAAACTCGTTGACTCCTCGCTTGGCCCTATCTGTTCCGTCGTACTTATTACCGGTGCGGGCGGCATGTTCGGTGGAGTGCTTCGCACCTCCGGCATTGGCGATGCGCTTGCCGATTCCCTCTCCGGTCTCGGTATCCCCGTCATCCTGGCCTGCTATCTCATCGCCGTAGCCCTCCGCTTGGCACAAGGTTCGGCCACCGTCGCACTCACCACTGCTGCTGCCCTCATGGTCCCCGCCGTGGAGGCTGGCGGGTTCAACGAACTCCAACTCGCACTCATCGTCGTGGCCACCGCCGCCGGTTCGGTCTTTGGCTCTCACGTCAACGATTCCGGATTCTGGCTCGTCGGCCGCCTGATGGGTATGGATACCATGACAACTCTGAAGACTTGGACCGTCAACCAGATGCTCATCTCCATCATCGGTTTCACACTCGTCCTAGTCCTCTACGGCGTGGCCGCAGTCTTTTAGGCGCCGGTTTTAATCCAAGCCGCAGCGTCTTCTGCAATCTCTTCCGCTGGCCGCGTCACATCGAAGACGCGGCCAGTTTCATCTTCTTCCAAGGGCTCCAAGGTATCGAATTGCGATTGCAACAACGACGCCGGCATGAAATGTCCCGGACGGTGTTGCATCCGCTCATACAACACATCAAAGTTACCGTGTACGTGCACAAACGCCACGCTTGGGCAGTACTTTCTAATCAAATCCCGGTACTTTCGCTTCAGTGCACTGCACCCCACCATCGCGCCTTCTGGCCTATCCGCCAACCACTGACCGATCTGTTTTAGCCACGGCTCCCGGTCCTCATCATTCAGCGGCGTTCCCGCGGCCATCTTGTCGATATTTGCCTGCGGGTGCATGTCATCACCGTCGCGGTACTCTAGCCCTACCAGCGGCGACAGCACCTCCCCCACCGTTGTCTTGCCCGAGCCAGAGACTCCCATGACGACGACGTGACGGAATTTGTTCTGGTTCATGGTGACTCCTTGGGTTGGCTTTTTCTGTTCAGTTTATCCGCTTCGAGTTGCAAGACCCGAACTTTGAAATTACGGATGCAGATCTCGACGAGAAGCAGCTTCCTTTCCGAATTTTTCGTGGAATCCCCTATTCTGGCGAAGGTTACAAAGATCCTAGATTCCACAAATGAGGTACCCCCTCGTTTAGTGGACACCCGATGAGTGCGAATCATGTGTCCGTGAGAGTGGATGTTGAGAGTGTCTAATGGTTTGTGTGTGGGAACCAGGACCTGACCCCCATTCGGTGGACACCTGATATCCAGCCCAGTCGAGCTGGGAAGAAAGGTAATCTACCTTCATGTCCAGGTACTCCGAACAGTTCAAACGCGATGCCGTAGCCCTCTATGAGAACAACGAGGACCTCTCGCTGAAC
>NZ_JBEHFV010000043.1:0-11359 GCF_040225855.1 Corynebacterium sp. KPL2850 | reverse complement strand
GAAACCGAGACTTCGGCTATACTGACCAAAGCAGCATAGCTAGCCCCCGATGTGTCCACTTTCCGGGGGTCGGGCCCTGAGTATTCTGGCGTCGGGGAGCAGCAGGGAAGAGGCAGGCAGCTCCGCCAGTATTGCCTGCAGGTGTTTAGCTGCATTGTTGGTGGCGTCTAGCGCGTACTCGTAGTCTCTATCTTCGCCGTGGCCCTTGATAAATAGGGCGCACAGGTGCGTGTCCTGGGCTTCATGAACAATGTCCGCCATTTCCCGCCTCTCCTAGTTATGCTGCTTTCCAAGTTCTTTTTAATTAGGATAAAAGCATGGCCGATGCAGAAGAATTCATATCTAAATTGAAAGAAATTGGTTTGAACGAGGGGGAAAAATTCGTCCTTGTAGAAGAGGCTTCTGTCGATCCTCACATTAATTTTCTTGAGTTTTCCGGAATGAAGATTACAGCTCGGAAAAGCGGGGATGACGTAATCCTCAACGGGACGACCTATTCGGTATGGCATAGGGCCTCTATCGAGGGTCCATTTCGCGCTCAGGAAACTAAAACCTTCTCTCTCAATGGGTCGCTTGGCTTTACTGAAGTATTTGATTCTTTGGTCGAACAACTTCTTGAGAAAGACTCGCAGGTTCCAGCACAAACCAGTAACGATAAGCCGGTAGATAGAAATCTGTGGGAAACCCGTATTGAACGCGGCCGTCGGTTTGGTCAAAAATTGTTTGGCTAGAAACGAGTTCAACCCGTTAGAACCTTCAGATTCTTTTTACGCGGATCTGAAGGTTCCTGTTTACGTTCGTAAAATTTGCCGCGCTACTAGCCCCCCCGGGGGGGCAGGGTGCTCACTAAGGAATCTCACCAGGCAATTAGTCCCTGATTTCGATAGATACGGGACGCCCGAGCCTTTCGTTCTGCCGTAAGTCGATGGGCCGTATAGCTCGTATTCTTTGCGCTCCTCAGATTGTCGGATATTACCTATGACCCCTTCACTACCGGCCCAACTCCGGTGAGACATAACGAATTGGGAGGCATACGTGAAAGCAGCAGCTCCTTAGAAAATATTCATTCCCGCTCGCCAAGCTCACCTATCCTTGGAAAAGTTTCTGCTGACGGTCAATGTGATCCACAAATCATAACCATGGATAAAGGAAGAATACACCGCATATCTTGTATAAAGGGCAACCCGGTGATGCCTTAACTATCAAGTACATAAGCGGGAAAGAAGTTCTAAAGGAAGATAGTTTTGAACTATCTAGCACCACTACCAGCGTGCAAACTGGTGCAAGTATTTACAACGGAGACTCGGAACGCATTCAAATCAATGCCCACGGAACTGTAGGGACTGCAGGAGAATGTCACATTATTGTTGGATAGTTCTTCATATGGATATGAATGAATTTAGTTTCCTTTCCTAAATCTACCCGCCTGAAGTCCCTCCTTATGAGGTTGTTTTGTTAGGCAAAGAATTTGTCCCGTAAGCGAGTTTCATCGTGAGCGCCATAGGAATCTATGTGGATGATTGTGTCAATCCGCCGGGCAAGCGCTTGTCGCCGCGATGTTGGCTCCCATAAATAGTAGCCCCACGGAGATTCATTAGAAACCATCACAACGTGCGTGTACGCAGCAGTCTTGTTCGCGTAGCGGGCAGGAAGACTCATAGGCCACACATCGAGGATATTTAGTACAAGGCTTAATGGCATCGAGCCATCGAATTCGTCGAGAATCAGAGTCTTTTCTCCTGCATAAGAGTCAAAAGGGTGGGAGTAGTCGGTGACTCGATAGAAATCGTCGCCACCTATATCCACCGCTAGTGATGTTTTCCCAGTGCCAGGCGGACCATACAGCCACAGCACCTCAACTTCTCGGGGTGCTGAGTTCTGTGCGCGCTCTCGAGCAGCAACGAGCTTTTCAACGAACGAAGTCATACGAGCAGCTTCCGGAACTTGAAGAAATATTTCGTCCGCGGAAAGGCCTTTTTCAAGGACCGCTTCGCGAACTACCTCGACATCTTTACGCCTCCCCCTTTCGTCACTGTGTCGAATCGTGCCGTGCTCTAACCGTGGCTCTTCAGAGACGCGGGTTTCTTCTTTGGTGACGTATTCGATGGCTTGTTGTATTGGACCGCGGCGGGGTTCTATGTGCGCCGTGGGTAACTTGTTTTTGAGTGTGGAAAACCTGATCGGTGAGGTGTTGCCGTCAATGAGTAGCTGCCAGTGCCGGTAATTGTCCTCTTCACCTTCTTCTAGCTGTCCTAGATAGGAGTACGTCTCAAGAGCTTCTTCTATCTCCTTTCGACTCATTTTCTCTGCTGATATCGTGGCCATCCACGACCGGGACTGCGTAGACTTGCTACATTTTCTGCTACGCATTGCTTCACCTGAATAACCTTTCTGATCTGGGTTGATACACGCTACAAAGGTGCCGGGTAACACTACACCGGCACCTATCTGCTGCCGCGGCGGCATTCGCCGCCTTGCCACGAGGCTCTTGTTAATACAAGCTGCGTTCGTTCGACTTATCAGCGTGGGTTCTTCCCCTTGGCGCCCTCGTGCTCCCGGTCGCTTTGCCTTCTGCCTTCGCTGCGCTCGTCCTTTGGCGGCTTGGCCTGCGGCCAGCCACGTCGTCCTCGCGCGCTTCGGCATTCGGCTCCGCTCTCCTACGCACTCGGGCAGAGGGGAGACTTTTACTGAGCAAGTTCGAAGACATGCAGTTCTTGCCAGATGCCTTCGCCGTCGTCGACGATAAATCGCCGTTTTCCTGCAGAGACTGGCGATGGTTCTCCGGGCTCAGGTAGCCTGCCCAGGACCATCTCGGCGTCTTTAGGTGTGGTTACTCGTCCGCAGATCCGCACGGTAGCCAGGTCGCGAATGGATGTGGGGATGACGTCAGAGCTCATGCGCTGTGTCGCCAGGATGGTAATGACACCGGCTGATCTCCCACGTTGGAGTAGGTCTTTGACCTGGCGAGTTCGGTGTTTAGCCGAGGCCTTATCTTCTTTGGACTCCGAGCTGGGTTCGAAGAGCCTGGCGCATTCGTCCAGGATTAGGACTACGGGTCTTCTCCCCGCGGGACTCTTCCAGAAATCTATTCCAGCGTCGAAGCGCTTTTCCATTTCCTCTTGAGCAGAGGTGATTTCCTTCTCAGCCTTATCCAAGTCATTGCTGCTTTTACCGGAAACCACTTTTACCTCTGCATGCGGCTTTAAGGCCTGCTCGATTAGGCTGAGGAGGGCGGTTTTACCAGCTCCTGGGCGGGCCGCAAGCACGGCACCAGAGATCTCTTTTATCGAAAAACCTTCCAGATCACCGGTTTCTGTATCGACACCGATAATTACGTCCCCAGTTCCTGGGTCGTAGGCGGGGTCCCCTGAGACGGTGTCACCGATGTTCTGCACTTCGCGTATCCACGCGTATCCGTCTTGGACACTTAGTCGTATCGGACTGCCGAGCTCTGCACCTAGCTCTTCGGCTAGGCCATCGCGTTGCCATTTTCCTGTTTCGCCAGGGGAGATGCGAATACTCCCATCACGGCGAACTCGATTAATTTTCAATCCAAAGACTTCGCTGAGTCGTTGTCGACGGCGCTGAACTTTCCCAGCCACTGGATTGTTCCGGTACCACCACCGTGACCACAGCCAGGGGATGAGGGCTTGCAGTATAGCGATGACTGCGATGAGTGCGATGACCCAGGGAAGCCCCTCCATCACCTTTTCCTGGAGCCCCTCTACAGCCTCATTCAGAGGCTCTAGGAGGCCTTCTTCACTGCTAGAGGAGCTCATCGCTGCCCTCCTCCACTCTCTCTACCCCCGTTGCCTGCAGGAAAATGCTGCCATCCACTGCTCCTGCCATGAGTCCCTGAAAGGTGACGACATCATCAGGTGATACCTCTGGTCGCTCTGGCGACCATACGGTGACCCGGCTGCGCTTTATCTCGCGCTCTACGACCCCATCATCCCCCGTGCGTTCGCGCATAATGAGGCTGACTTCGATTTTCCAGGCATTGCAGTCTGGAAACGCGCGATTTGTTTTCGGCGTTCCTTCCTTGGTCTCAGGTGCGTCTGCTGTCGCCTGCACGCGTACTCCACTGAGCAGCTGGTGGACAGGAGTTAGATAAGACGGCACGGTATAGCTGGGAAGCATATCTTTCCTTTCCGCGGTATCCCGCGAGCTCGTTCCTCCCCAGGGAGTCTTTTGGCCGAGGCCCTGGGGAGGACAATGGCTCTCACGTCTTGTGAGAGGGCCCACAAATTTTGTGTGGCCTGGCCCCTATAAAAGTCGATGTTGCTGCCGTATGCAACCACAAAAAGTGCCCGTGACCTGCGATTTCACCTGAACACTGCGACATTTGACAAGATGGTTCATCTGCTATAACGTTTTCTCGAAAACGTTATATAGGGTGAACCATGTCTTTAATGTCGAGTTCAGGTAATCTATATTTGTAAAAATGCCCTTGAGCAGGCAAAATGCCCCCATTGCTACGCAATTCGCAGTGGGGGTTTGGCGTTTGATTACCCTCATTTGGGGCTGGTTTTGCCGACATCTACCTACCCCGCGTGATCGTCGAGCTAAGAAACAATCAATGAACAATATCTAACTGTCCGATAACGGATATTATGTTGGACTTCTCTATTTCCCCAAGGGGAAAACCATCCCTACAACGCCTCAGCCACTGGCTCGGGAATAAAGCCCCTCAGCCCAATCCTTCTCCTATAAGTTGGGTACACGCTGGCGATCCTGATTTGTTTTTCCGCCACATACCCAATTGAAGTTTGGGCATACTTGAGACATGACTTCCCCAGTAAGAGAAATTCTTAGCTACACCCTCCGGCGAGAAGGTGAAGAAGATGTCTATTTTCAATACTCCTCCCCATCCGTTTTCGGAGAACAGGAAATATCCGCTTGCACCGAGCCAAAGATAGGGAAAAACTTGAGTGGGCTTATATCGCCTGGGGTGAAAAAGGAGATACACGCGGCCCGGGCCCCAGGCTCAGCATAAACGTCACAAACGGAAATGGAGACGACAGCCGCATTCAAAGAAAAGGACTAGGAACCGCACTATACGTTTTGGCATGCATAAAAGCAGGTAAACGACTAAAAAGTCACCCCGACCAGCCGCGAGAACCTGACGGTAAGAAACTAGCAAAAGCGATGGATCAAATTGACATTGAAGGAATCCTTCGCGGAGATATCTCCCCCGAGATCGTTGGCCTGCATGCCGATTAATTCCTTCCAACATGGTTACGCTCCAGAATTCTCAATCTAAGGAACAACTGGCCCATATTCCATCAGTGCTATCAGCAAAACGGTGGAAGACTACGGCAAAGAATGGAACCTGCTTCTACTGAGAGACGGCTAGGCGCTCTATGTGGACGGGCGGGGCACAAAGCTCATCTAACTCAAATTGCCCCGATAGAGTACACCCTAAGTGAACGTTTCTGAAGTACAACTTCTCCCTGTTCGCTAGGGTGGGTTCATGAGTAATGAAACAGAACCGTCACTACCTCTAGATATTTCCGAACAGCCAGAGGCTGTTGCGGGGCAGAAAATTGGTTACGCGCGTGTTAGTTCTAAAGACCAGAATCTCGACCGGCAGTTGGCGGCGCTGAAGAAGGAAAAAGTCTTCCGCATCTTCACCGATACCGTCAGTGGTTCGTCTACCCAGCGCCCCGGCTTAGATGGGGCGTTGAATTATCTGCGTGCGGGGGATCAACTCATTGTGGTGAGCATGGACAGGCTTGCCCGCTCGCTTATCGACCTCTACCGACTGGTTGATGAACTCACCGAACGTGGAGTATCCGTGAAGTTCCTCAAAGAAGGACAGACCTATTCGTTAGATTCCAGTCCGGTAGCCAAGCTCATGCTTGGCCTACTCGGGTCTGTGGCGGAGTTCGAGCGCTCGATTATCCGCGAGCGCCAGGCCGAAGGTATTGCCAAGGCGAAAGCCCGCGGTGTTTATAAGGGGCGTGCGAAAGTCCTCGACGAGGAACAAGTAGCGCAGGCGCGCGAGTGGGTGGGGGAGGGGATTCCGAAAGCGGAGGTTGCTCGCCGCCTCGGCATTGGGCGCACTACGCTGTATAAGTACCTCAACCAGTAAGGTCTGACGCACCCTGCTATGCCGGTAGGGCAAGGAGTTGTCGGGGTGGGTTGCTAGTGTTTGAGATGGTTCACAATCACCCCGGCCTTATCGGGGGTGTGTGGCTTCCTCGTCGGTGCGCGGTTGGCCCGCGCGTGTACGTGGGCTGTTTCCGTGCGTCTTGTTAGGCGAGGGAACGACCCTACGACGTAAGGGAGGTAGACGATGGGTAGACACTCATTGGATACGCCCGGTCGCAAAAGAAAAGACCTTGACGCCACGAAGCTTAGCTGGCTCGATGTGGCAATCAAGGTCATAACACTTGCGACCGTAACAGTGAAGCTCATTGCAGTGATGCTTCACGTGGGTCTTTAAGGCCCGAGGGTCTCAACGAGTAGCCGCTCGTTGGGGCCCTTTTTATTGTGCAGACGCAATTCTAAGATGAACTGTGCTGTCACTTTTAGGCTAATGCGCGCGCTACAGTTTCGCAATACTCCCACACTGGGCACCCACTGTCTCTTCTCCTGCTTAGGTATTTATTCCTGCCATAAATGACTTTTCATGACGTCAGTTGGCTGCGTTCTCTGTCCCTAGGGTGTGTTAGCGTTATCCCCCGTAAGATCCTGATGCGCGAAACGCACAGTCTCAGTAGGAAGTCTGAGCGATAGCACTAACCAGTGCTATCCGTCGCTTTAGCTCTTGTTCTCATGAGAGCTAAGGAATCCGGCGTCGTCAGGTCCGCTTTAGCGTACCTGGAGACAACTTTGCCTGCTCAATTCACACTTTTCCACGATGGTCAATTTTGGTGCGGAGTCTACGAGACTTCCAGCAACAACCAGCTCCGCGCCGTCCGAGTAGTTTTCGGTCCAGAACCTAATAATGCCGAACTCTATGAGTGGTTACTCGTCAACGGTTCTTCCCTAGTCAAACGCGCTCATCGCTCCGTACCTATACCTGGCGCTATTGAAGCGCCACAGCGAGGAAATCCCAAACGCCTGCAGCGGAAAGTCAATAAGGAGCAACGCAAGATCTCAGGGGTGTCCTCGAAAGCCCAAGAAGCAACAAAGTTAAATTTCGAATTAGCTAACGCAAACAAGAAGAAAGCTTCGCGGATCGCTCGGCGCGAAGAAGCACAACGGAAATTTCAGATCCGTGCCGCTAAAAAGAAGGCCAAACATAAAGGCAAGTAGTCGAAGGCGTTAAAGCGAAGTTGCCATACAGTTCGAGCAAAGCTGTGTAGTCGTGAGCCAACTTATGCGCACGTACGATCCCCGCTATATGTCTGCAAGGACAAAGGGGGCCCTAGCCTAGTGAGGGACGCGTCAACTCGAAAGAATTTATGCCGTTTGAACTTGGCGTTTTCCTCGTGGCGTATGAATATGAACATGCACTTTAGAGGTGGATAAAACTTGGGGATAAGGGGTAATTGGGGGGATTAATTAGAATATCTTTACTGCGGGCTGTGCATACCATAAGCGGATAAGTTAGGGTAAAGCTGTTTCAAGCATAGGTAAAAGCCATCCAACACTTAGAGCTTGAGGCAGACGCATAAAGACGAGGCCGATTTTGGCGTGCTTAACTTTCGAAAGGAAAAGTACTGTGAAGAAGAAAATTGCAGCAGGGCTAGTTACTGCCTTGGCGGTTTCTATGTCCGCTGTTCCAGCGAACGCGGAGGGACACTTTGAAACCAGTGTTAACGGGGTTCGCGATAGCTACAGGACTCGTGGCTGGACCGATCGAAACATTGATGGTTACAACACGGAGATTACAGCAGCTACCTGCTCAAATGCTACACCAGGATCTCCTGGAAAAGTTGAGATGACCCTGCGCCGAGAGCTTTCTAAGAGGCCGGACCCCGACCTAGGATCGCGTTCGTTCAATAGGTGCTATGGGGGATGGGACCGAGGCGGGTGGGGGCGCCAGGCTGCAGGAAATTATCATGCTGATATCCATACATTCAAGTGGAACCACTTGACCATCAAGTGGATGAAATTTGTATGGTAGCGACCATCCAGGTTAATGCACTAAGGGTACGGCGTTCAAATAAGACAATTCTGGATATACCGCAGCTGGTGATAGATGAACGCCCCACGCTTCTACTCGGGGCTAATGGTGCTGGGAAATCAACGCTTTTTTCTGCTCTTGCATCAGATTCTTCTCCTAAGGACGGAACAGTACTGAGGAAAGGATCTATATCTATAGTGGAGCAGAAATTTGCCCCTATTACCGGTTTCACCTCTAGTGAGTACTGCGCTTATGTTGCTTGGTTGTTCGGACGAGATAAAAAGACTGCAAAGAAAGAAAGCTTAGATTGGCTAGATTTTGTAGATTTGTCAAGAGTGTCTAGTCAACGGTGCGAAAGTCTTAGCGGCGGAGAACGCTCTAGGCTAGCGATTGCCACTGCGTTGAACTCTGGGGCGGAAACATTACTGCTTGATGAACCTAGTGCGGCACTTGATCCACTCAACAAAGAGCATGTCACTGAGGTATACCAACGGATTGTGGATAGAGGGCATAACCTAGTTGTCTCAACGCATGATGCCGGCGAACTACAGAGACCTTTCGAGCGTGTCCTTGTTCTTGATAAGGGGAAGCTACATTTCGATGGTTCACGGCAAGATTTTGTACAGCTAGCTACAGAGTCGGGAAATACCCCAGCGCATATTCTCTCACGATCTCTTGTACGGAGAGGAAACTACAGTGATTCCTAATTTCGGCGTTAAACACTGGCTTCGTCGTCCATCATTATGGATTTGCCTTATTGGGATAATCCTTAGCGCAGTTCCTATTTCGGAATTAGGAAAGACGCCATACTATGAGTCGAATGCTGCTCAATCTACACTGGTGTTCTTCGTAATTGCTCCTGCGGTTTCTGCCGCAATGGCATGGGAAGCATCACGTTTTCGTCCTCTAGTGCAGATGGGGAGAAAATCTGTAGTTCGTATTTATGTGAACCGAATGTTTGCATGGTCGCTGCTTTTTCCCCTTGGCTATGTATTGGCAAGCCTTTCACAAAGTACTGATTCTGTACTGTTTGGGTCTTCAGTTTTTTGGGTTATGCTGGCTTATTCCTCCATCGTCGGCATCTGTTGGACGTTAATCGGAAGTGCACTTGGTTTTTCGTTTAAACCACTGATATCAGTGTCTGTATCAGCTGCGCTTGCATATACGTGGTATGCGGTAGTTCCAGCCACTTCTCCTGGAGCCTTAAGACATATAACTGGTGATTTTTTAGCGTGCTGTTCTTTTGATGCAACGCTAGATGTGAAAGCAATTGGGACAGCAATTGCAGGGATTATCGGAGCTACGCTGACCATAGTCTCGGCTGCGGCACTGTTTAGGCACCGTAGTAAAATGTATACGTTAGCTTTCCTTTTAGGGCTTCTCTGTTTTATCGGTTCTTTTGCTTGGGCGCAGCAACTCACAGAGTTTGGACTTGCACAAAGAGATTCTCGTCAGGTTGTTTGCTCTTCTAATGTATGCGCATGGCCTGAAATTCCTAGCGAAAATATATTACTTAATATCCAAGCGAGGGATGCTTTCTCTAAAATAGCACCTACTGAGTGGAGAGATTTTTCAGAACGTCCTGTGATGTGGGGAGATTTTTCGGAAGAGCATTTGAGTTTAAGCGGCCAATCCACGGTAGAGGGGATAGTTGGAGAGTTTGTGGATCAAGCTGGATCTGCAGAACTGATTCGTTCAGACGCTAAAGTCTGCGGAATTCCGGCGAAAGATTTGGGAATTACGCTTAGTGGTCTTCCTTGGGAGCCTAATCGACAAGTCAACGTTGGAGACGTTGTTCAACGTATCGAGCAGACTGTGTGCAGAGTTAGCAATTAGCTTATGACATCATACGCATTCTTGTACTGCCGTGGGCATAGGCTAATTACTGTCTTAATTATGGTGCTGTTTATTGGCTTTGTTCTTTCTTCCGCTGAGGGGTGGTTGCTAAATATCCCGTGGCTCGATGATACTGCTGGGGCAAACGTTGGCACTTTATGTTCGTTTTCTTATGCTGCATTGCCAGTGATTTTTTTCAGAAATCAGATTTCCAGGTTAGAGGCTCAAGTTTCACGGAATTGGCTGCTTATTGACGGTATAGTTCTCGTTACTTTATGGATTATTCCTTGGATATTTTCCCTTTGTGGCATAGGAAGCACTAGATTTGCTTATGTATCTACTGTTCTTACAGGTTTGACGCTTCTTATAGGTAGATATGTGAGTGTGGATACACTTGCTTTGTCGCTTGTAGCACAGCTTGTTTTACAAACTGCTCTTTGGCCATCATTGTCTGATACGAATTGGAAACTCCTTCTTTTCGCTCTAGAGGTTCCGCCAGGCCGTATTCCATTACTATTAAGCGTGGTTTCGTTTTTCGTGAGTGTTGTTTCTTTGCGTAAATTCAAGCGCTCTGCGTTTTAGCTAACAGTAGAGCGTGTCAATTCTTTGTGTGTGGGACAGGCTACTACCGTTTGGTTGATATATCGTTTCCAGCTAGTAATTTGGACTTCTTTCTCGAATCAGCTGGCTGTGTCTGAAGTACTTTCCCTATTTAGCCCGCCTAGAAGGTCGTTTGTTTTTAATTGAGCATAAAGTATTGAAAACGAGTTTTACCGCATCATGCTCGCCGGTCTGTCTGTAGAACATGACGATAAAGAGAACTAAAAGACTTAACTGCCAGCGCGTTTAGAGTTTACAGTAAACTGTACAACTGTAGACCTGTAAAGCAGTATTTACTGAAATCTGTAAACTGGTAGGCGCAATGACGTATCCACCTAGGAGAAGCCATGATCATTACCGCCATTAACGCCAAAGGTGGCGTTGGCAAGACCACTACAACGATGTTTCTCGCCACGGTTTTCGCCCACCGAGGAAAGACCGTGACTGTCACAGACTTAGACCGACAGGGCTCAGCTCTAGAATGGTCTGAACGTGCGGAAGACGGAGGCGACCCTTTACCGTTTGAGGTCGAACTGTCTATCCCTAAGCGCGTTGATAGGCAAGCGGCACTCGTCGGAGACGATGAGTTCATGTTCATTGATGTCCCACCAGGAGATGAGAACGCTATTGAAGCAGCAATCGCTGTCAGCGACTTCATCATTCTTCCAACCCGTTCTGCTGCCGCCGACCTCTCCCGCGTGTGGGAACTGCGCGACGCAGTCAGCGGAACACCACATGCAGTCCTGCTGACGTTCGCCAGGAAGGGAACCGGGCCCGAACCCCGGAAAGTGGACACGGGGATTTAATCAAGATGCGATAGTAAGTGTAGCTGATCCGGCGGCTTCG